>NZ_JBVBZF010000070.1:0-13743 GCF_057447755.1 Fusibacter sp.
TGTTCAAACTTATAAAAACAACTGCAAATATTAAGACAAAACTTTTAAACTTGTTTTGCATCATAGCCTCCATCAATCAAAAGTCACTTCCATTTGTTCCACATTCAGCACCAGCTGGTAGCCCAAATGCGCTCTCGCTTTATTGGTCACAACACGCCCTCTTGGGGTCCTATTGATAAATCCAATCTGCATGAGATAGGGCTCATAAACATCCTCTATGGTATTGGCTTCTTCGCCAGTGGCTGCTGCTAGTGTTTCCACACCAACCGGGCCGCCATCGAAATTTTCTATCATGTTGACGATGATTTTTCGGTCTACTGCATCTAGTCCAAGTGCATCCACTTCAAGCAAATCCAGCGCTGCCTTGGCGATTTCCTTTGTGACAATACCCGTTCCTCTGACCTGTGCATAGTCTCTTACCCGCTTCAAAAGCCTATTTACAATACGAGGTGTCCCTCGACTTCTCATGGCCATTTCCTCGCAGGCATTATCATCAATCTCAATGTCCAGTACTCTGGCAGACCTTTTTATGATCTGGCTGAGCTCATTTACATTATAAAGGTCTAGCTTGCAAATCACCCCGAATCGATCTCTTAAGGGTGATGTTAATTGTCCTGCCCTAGTGGTTGCCCCCACTAAAGTAAATCTGGGCAAATCAAGTCTGACCGACCTTGCACCAGGCCCTTTTCCTATGACGATATCAATGGCAAAGTCCTCCATCGCTGGATAAAGCACTTCTTCCACATGTCTCGGAAGTCTGTGAATTTCATCTATAAAAAGGACATCGCTCTCTTTCATACTCGTCAATATTGCGGCAAGATCACCAGGTCTTTCAATGGCAGGCCCTGAGGTGATTTTGATATCAACACCCATCTCATGGGCAATAATACATGAAAGGGTTGTTTTGCCAAGCCCAGGAGGACCGTAAAGGAGGACGTGATCCAGAGACTCTGACCTCATCTTTGCCGCTTCTATAAAAATGTTTAATTTTTCCTTTGTTTTTTCCTGACCTACGTATTCAAGCATTTGCTTAGGTCTAATATGATTTTCACTCAATACGTCTTCTTCAACGAGCTTTGGGGTGATAAAACGCTCCATGTCCACGTGAGACTCCCTTCTATTGTGTCATCAACTGCTTAAGCGCAGCCTTTAGGATTTGTTCCACTGTCATGCCACTAATATCCATACGCTTCAAGACCGCTTGTGCTTCATTTCTTGTGTAACCTAGGGTCATGAGCGCTTCAAGGGCATCCGATTCATCGCCACCTGATATCACATGGCTTTCTATGTTTACATCTGAACTCACCGTCATGGATTTTGCCACTTTATCTTTAAGTTCAAGGATGATCCGCTCTGCTGTTTTCTTGCCAACACCATGCGCTGATGTCAGGGCTTTCACATCGTTCGCCGCTATAATCGCCGCAACCGAAATATAATTTAAAGAAGACAGTATGCCGATGCCGACCTTTGTCCCTACACCACTAACAGAGGTTAATAGCTGAAACATGGTGAGCTCTTCTTTAGTACTAAAGCCAACCAATGAGATTGCATCTTCTCTAACGATCATCTCAGTGTGGATGATAATATCCTCTCCAACAGTGTTAAAATCTGATATGGAGTTTGCTGATGTGGCAATTCGATAACCCATGCCATTGTTTTCCACCACGATATAATCTAAATCTATGTGATGCAATTTACCCTTTATGAAATCTATCATGTTTTACACTCCCGGCTAGTGATTTCTAAATCAATACAATATTGGTAAAGCCATTTTGAATGGCAAAGTTTTCAATTTCCTTCATGTAACTTGGGCTGGGTGTCTTAAGACGCATACCGTCACCTTTAATCCCATGCCTTCTAAAAGCGATTAACTTGTATCTCAGGTCCAATCCATCATTTTCACAGATCCACTGGATAAGCGCCCTGTCGTCAACAAAATCCGGGATAATCACCGTTCTTATCTCATAGAGTTTGTTAAGTTGATTCAAGAGCTTGAAATTTTCAAGGATTTGTCGGTTGTCAACGCCTGTCAGTGCTTTATGAACCTTGCCATCAAGTGCTTTTAGGTCAAGCATGAAGCCATCGACATATTGGCTTAATTGCCTTAATCTCTCAGGAGAAATCAAGCCGTTAGTATCAATTAATACTGAAATTGCCTCTGACTTTAAGACCTTACAGACCTCAAGCAAGAATTCGTATTGCAGGGTACATTCTCCACCCGAAAAAGTAACACCCGATATATAATCCCTATAGGGTAAAATTTCAGAAACCAGTGCTTCAACGGTATATGAATGCACCTCTAAACGTGATACCGCATCCATGTATTCTATATTTTCAATCGTTTCAGGGTTATGACAATAAAGACAGTTGAGCTGGCATCCCTGTAAAAAGACCACAAACCGATTGCCTGGACCATCCACCGCTGAATTTCTAATCATGTTTCTTATATAACCTATCATAATTACCTCTCCTTACTATTATATAAGTGTCTCACGCTTTATTCAAGCCATAGAGGCATTAAGCTTTTGTGTCAAATCCATTGGGGCAGTATCATCTATTCAAATTTTCAATTTATCCACAATATATTGAATTTTGAAGCTCAAAGTGTTATGCTTTCATCATTGCAGGCCTTTATAGACAGTAATCATTATAAGGTCTGTTTTTTCAAACACTTAAGGAAAAACATATATTTACATGAATTCATCCCCATTAAAAGGAGTACATAATCATGACCCAAGAAGCAAATAAGAAAAACATCAATCCATCTCAGGCATATGCTGAAATTTATAGCCTATTAGAAGGGCAAAACATTGATCAGGCCTTTGAATTGTCAAAGCGCTACATTGCGATTTTCCCTCAGAGTATGCAGCTCCGTTTACTGCAAGCTGAACTGAAATTTTTAAGATTTGATTATGACCAAGCCTTGGAAGCATTTCTGCAGCTATATTCAGGCTCAAAGCTTTCCTTTGTCGCACTGAGGATTGCAGAGTCCTATGATCACCTAAAAAATTATCAGCAAGCTGCGCATTACTACCAAGAGGCCCTTAAGCTTGGTTCCAAGCACAAAAATTATATTCATTTAAAACTATCTAGGGTTTACCTCTACCTACATGATGATGTCGCAAGCTTAAAGTATGAAAAAAAAGCCAATAAAAGCGCTCAAGTATCGGAATCCATTATTCTATATCCTTATAAGACCTATCAGTCCATCACGAGGAAGCGGAAGCCAAAGAACCAGTTTATGACTGCTAGACTTGTCATTTTTGCAGTGGTCTTCCTCTCGACCTTCTTAGTCCCTATTGTATTAAGGGCGAGTAAGACTGAGTATATTGGTACAGAAACCACTGTAACAGAATCAGCGGTTGCAGTTGAAATTTCAGAGGATTCACCTATCATTACACAAGAAACAGCAAAAAAGGTGATGACCATCTACAATCGTACAGACCGTTTTTTTGAAAACAACGCCTTACTCGATTATGGTGTGGATTATGTCTATAGCACCTTTGGTAATACAAATAGTAATATCCTTAACAATGCGATTGCTTGTGAATATGAAGATAATGATTATTTTTTTATAGACAATACCCTTTACTTTAACTATGGAGAAGATGATGAAAAAGAGGTCTTTGCGGAAAGCAATTTATCTCATTTGAATATTATGGATGGCCATATTTTCTATATTTATAATGCTAAATATCATAGTGATGCTGAGATTCGTGGTTTTACTCTTAAAAATCAAATCACAACGACTTACAGTGCACCCTTTGCAGACAACTTGATTGTGGATGACAAGAACTTTTATTACATTTCTAAAATCAACAAGGGATATACCCTAAACTATAAACGCTATTATTCCGATTCTGAAATCAGCAGTTTTCCAATCGATTCTATTTCATATCTCAATCAAACACAGTATGATGTCTACTTCATCAGTAACCAAAAACTGTACAAAATTAGTAAACTTAGGTTGAATTCAGACTTAAACGACCTCACTGCAGCAGATGTTCAACCAATTAAGGCGCATCTCAACCTTGACTTCCTCATTGTTGAAGGCAACTATATCTATTACGCTAAAGTCGGAGAATATGGCCTTTTTAGAGATGCACTTACTGAAGATGCTGAAGTAAAAATCAACGATGAATTTGACAGCGATAATATGTTTCTCAATATTTATAAAAACAAACTCTTCATGGGCAATAAATTTGACTCTGAATCCAATACCGAAATCTACGAAAAATCAGGTCGTTATGAATTAACAAGAGAAAATTTCCCTTGTAACAACGTTACAGACGAATTTGTCTACTTTAATGCTACAATTTTTTATTAATCCAACTAATAGCCACAAATAACCCACTAAAAAAATCTCAAAAGCAAAGCATCATGCTTTACATTTGAGATTTTTGTCTTTTAATCATCATAAACTATTGCTTATTGAAACCATTTCGATGGATCTTTTCTGGATTGTATCGGTCACTTGGCGCTCTGCTTTCACTTGGATGCCCCACAGCGATAAAGCCCATCGGCTTAATATTGTTAGGTAAATCCAATAGTTTTTCAAGAGCCTCCATCCGATCTTCGTTTGGATAAACCCCTATCCAACATGCCCCAAGCTTAAGCTCTTCTATTCTGATGAGCATATTTTGAATGGCCGCTGCACAGTCTCCAATCCAGTAACCAGCATGGTCCTCCTTGTTGGTATCACCACACACCAAGATGCCAAGTCCTGCATTGATCAGTGGCAATGAAAATTTGTGAACCTCTTTAAAGGCATTTAAGATTGCCATGTCATCCACGACGATGAATTCCCACAACTGAGTATTTTTGGCTGTTGGTGCTGCAAAACCAGCCTTCAAGATTTCCGTCAAAAGTGTCTCCGATAATTTCTCTCCTGTGAACTTTCGGATGCTCCTTCTTGTTAAAGATGCGTTGTTTGTCATTGTTAGCCTCTCTTTCATCATACACGCATGGTTTCCCATGTCCCTTTTGAGTAGAAAAATGCTATGATGAGCATGTCAACAAGTTCACTGAGAAGATACGCTGCTAACAGTCCAACATACCCTATTTTGAGGACATATGTTGAAAAAAAGGCAACCGGTAGCAGTACAAGCCATCTCGATGCAAGACTTGCGTATAAAAACGGTTTATTATAACCCGATCCAGAAAACGCCGTTCCAAATCCGAACATAATAGCAAGTAAAATCATTGCAGGCATTATCATTTTTAAAATAAAGGCCCCTGTTTCAATGACCTGTGGGTCATCAATGAAAATATCCATAAGTTGCTTAGAAAAAATATAAACCAAAATATTGAGGATTGTCAAGGCAATCACCCCAAGTTGTACAGCGGCATGGACCGTTTTTTTGGCACGAACCACGTCATCATTTCCAAGATTTTGTCCGACGATTGTGGAACCACCCATGTTAAGACCAATTAAAGGCATGAAGCACAAATCCAGTAGCCTCAGTGTGATGCCATATGCAGCCAAGAAATTGGTGCCATAAAAGGCAATCATCTTAAAGAGAAAGAAGTTGGCAATATTGCGGTTGAAGCCTTCAAGACCATTTGGCAAGCCTATGGTAATCAGCTTCTTGTCAATTTCTCTATCCAGTTTCAAAAGCCCCTTTGGATTAATCTTGACATATGTTTTTCCCGTTAAAAGGATCCAAAATGCCAGTAAAAATGCCACAGTAGAACTGATAACCGTTGCAAGTGCCGCCCCATATACGCCTAGGTTAAGACCATGTATGGCATGTCCGAAAAAAGTGACCTTTGGCACCACATCAAACATTAAAAGCGGATCTAAAACAATATTCAGAATGGAGACAAAGATCATCAGATACAAGGGTTTCTTAGAATCGCCAATGCAACGCATGGCGGTATTGACTGTATAAGATGAAAACATAATCGGCAGGAAGAAGGTTCGAATATAACCATAGTCCATAGCCGCTTGATAAGTGACTGGGTCGTTTGTAAACATTTTTACAAGTGGGTCTAGTCCAATGATCATAAATAGGCCTGCCGCAATGGCAATAATCCCTTTAAAAGTAATTGTCTGCTCTATTACCCGCTCAGTTCTTTCGATATTCCCCTCGCCAAAGCTTTGTGAAATCAGCGAAATTGAGCTTGATCCTATGATGTCATTAAAGACAAACACGACGACAAATATGGTGCCATAAATGGTAACACCTGCAACCGCCTCTGGTGAAATCAGTCCAATCCAAATCATATCAACAACATTATAAAAAGTCTGTGCAAAAAATCCAAACATCGTTGGCAGCGCCATATAGAGCAAATTGCCCCTGATACTTCCCCTTGTCAAATCTCTCTTCTGCATACCCGCTCCATACAGATTACTTAAATCTAATTTTATTTTTCTACATCTATTTTTGTATTAAATACCTTATCCATTTGGCTTTACCAGACCCTAATTTGACTCATTTCTAATCTTGCGCTCATAAATCTTGGCATTGTCCACAGCACCCTTGCCAAGCGCAACGGTATCTCTAAGGACCATTTCACCTTTGCTTAATTTTTCGATCTCCGACTTTTTGACCAAATAACCCGTTATACGGATAACGTCTGCATCATCACCATAGAAAGAAACATAGCGCATGCCGTTTTTAAAGGCACCCTTAATGAGGTTTAAAACGTACTCAGGATTCTTGCCGACGGTTTCATCGAATGTAAAGATGTCACCCACACCAGAAGGAAAATACTTGTGGAATTTTTGAGCATTAAAAATATGATCATAAATTGGCGGTTCTTCGCCAATTGGGATTCGTACACCAGGTGAAATACCGATATCAGTATCAATGCCCACTTGTGCATGTAATAAATACTTGCCATTCGTTGCTTTTAAATGGGGATTTGTGGCTTTATTGACTTCAGTCTGCATGGCTTCCATAATTCTGAGGCCCAGTGCTTCTGCCATTTCTGAATGACCGAATCTTTCGCCTTCAGGCATGAAATGGTTAACCGTTTCTGCAAGCCCTACCATACCAAACATGGCTGTGAAGTCATCATAATTCAAAAGCCCTTCCTTTGAAAGAAAATGGTGTCCAAAGAAGCCAATTTCTTCTACGATGAAGCGAATTCTTTCATCCATATATTCAATCATATTGGCTACGACATCTGGTAAGAGGTCATTTATAAAGACTTCTACGTCATTTGTCTTCTCTGCAAGTCTTGACAGCACAAGCCTTACCAAGGTATATGAACCGCCTCCAATTGGCAAGCCGTTATAGCAGCTTACGATTGCATAATTTTCACCAAACTCTGACGCAAACATATCATGATTTGCAAAGCTTGGTTTCGCTGTGATCATACTCGTTCTTATGGCATCAATCGCAAACTCATCAGAAGTTTCTTGATTGAATTTTAGTGTGATATTGGGAATGGAGTCTTGGAGCTCTCTTTCAGCTCTCAAAATCATGCTACCCACCTTTGTTGCCACTGGTCCGATATTGGCGTGACAAAAAGAATCTGTAATGGTTCTGTCTATATAGACCAAAAACCGTTTAATGGCCTTATAGGCATCTTCATCAGATACATAATTTGGATCCCCTGCATCAAGACCCACATAAGGCTCAAGCAGCCAATCCAGATTGCCGATATAAACCGGGAAAGTCGTAATAGATGGCACATGTCTGTAGATTACCATTAAATTATTAATAGCATCGTAGAGTGAATTAGCAGGCTCAAGCTTCAAGAATTCACTTCCTTGCTTCATGAACTTTTGATAATCTGGCACAATATATCTTGGTCTATAAGGGGCATTCCCTTCAAAGAGGTCACAAATAATTCCCTCTTGTCTATACTGGTTCACAGCCTCTGAAATTGTAAGAACATCAAGTGCATTTTCCGCATGCTTAGCAAGGGTATTCACTTTCATCTCATAGGTCAAAATATCACTTTTAATGGTTTCATATATTTCACTCTGCATTTGCGTCATTTTTTTTAACATTTGTTCACCTCTAAATCTTTTCTTTCATCTATAGATTGTCTTCAACACCGTCAGGATATAGAAAAATCATCCTAATTATATTATACTTCTAATAAAGATGTTTAACCACTATAAATCATGGATATAACGAACTTGTCATACATAATCATTAGATTCTTAAGGGGGCATTGAAAATGAATCAATATCTATATCAGCTTAAACTCGTACCTAGACTCTGTAATCGTGATGCATGGACTGTGGAAGATGAAGCCATTGTCTCTGAGCATTTCATGAGATTAAAGCACTTAAAGGATCAAGGCATTGTTTTACTGGCAGGCAAAACCAATAGGGAGATGGAAGACGGATTTGGCATTGTGATTTTTAAGGCTCAAGATCTAAACAGCGCCCAGACCATCATGCACGAAGATCCTGCAATCACAGGTGGTGTCATGACAGCTACCTTATTTGATTATCATATCGCACTTGAAAGCTTATCTAGAAAAGGGGACTAGGGATAAATATAATAACATGTGTTGTAATGAAATATAATGTATCGTGATGAAATATAATGTGTTGTAATGAAATATATTATATTGTAATAAGATATAATGTAGTGTAATGCAATAAAATATAATGAACCGACACACAATAAAAACGTCCTTAAAAGTGGCTTCACTCTTAAAGACGTTTTTTTAATGTTCTCATATTAGTATCTCTCATTATCGTCATAATCATCATCGTATTCTTCAAAAGGAACACTATCAGGATCATACTCAGGTAAGACAATTGCCATAATGATGTAAACAATAATCGGTGAACCAACACCAAAGAAGATTGCCATAACCCATATTAATCTAATGAGGGTTACATCTACACTAAAGAACTCAGAAAGACCAGCGCAAACGCCAGATACTTTTCCTTTACTACTGATTTTACATAATTGTTTTCCAGCCATATCATTTCACTCCTAACCCATTTGGGATTTGTTTTCTTAAGTAAATCATAGACTAAAAACATGTTCAAATCAAGTAATCTAGCGTATTCTAACTGCTTTCTAACGAAATGCTAACCTTTGATATCAAAAAACGCATTTGCAATCCAAGCTGTTTCTCTAGCATCCTTTGCGTAATAATCTGCATGAATCATTTTTGCATATTCTGGATTCAAAACAGCACCGCCAACACATATTTTTATGGCTTGGTCATGTGCCTTGAGAACCTTAATGGTCCTTGCCATACTCTCCACGGTTGATGTCATAAGTGCACTGAGTCCGACAAACTTGACATCGTGATCAATACAGGCTTTTAATACCACCTCAGGTGGTACATCCTTGCCTAGGTCCACGACATCGTAACCGTAGTTTTGAAGGATGACCTTGACGATATTCTTTCCGATATCATGAACATCATGCTGAACAGTTGCCAAAACGATTTTTCCCTTGCTTAGGGATGGACCATCCTCGCTTTTAAGCTCAAGTTTTAGTCTTTCAAAAGCTTGCTGAACAGTTTCAGCGGATTGAATCAACTGGGGTAAAAATATCTTGCCCTTTTCAAAGTCTTGTCCTACTTCATTTAAAGTCGGAATGATAATCTGATCCACAATTTCCATGGGCTTTAGGGTTTTAAGCAAGTCTTCTGTATTTTGAACCGCCAAATCCTTTAGGCCATTTAAAATGACTTGCTTTAAGTCCAATTGACTAGACTTAGCCTTAGGTGCACCTGTGGTAGCCGTATCAGTGTTTGAATGTTTTTCAATATAAATTTCTGACCGCTTGTCATTGTTGACGAGGACATTGTAAGCATCAATCGCCGCCATCATCTCTTCATTGCCAGGATTTAAGATCGGCGCATCCAGACCACTGTAGAGTGCCATGGTCAAGAAGGTCTTGTTGATGAGCTCTCGTTTTGGAAGGCCAAAAGAAACATTGCTAACGCCAAGAACAGTCTTAACGCCAAGCTTGCTTTTAACGAGTTTTATGGCCTTTAGGGTTTCAAGAACATCCTCTTGCTGGGCCGAAGCAGTTAAAGCAAGACAGTCAATTAAAATATTTTCTCTTGGAATACCAATGGCTTCAGCACGATTGACAATTTTTTCAGCTATGGCAAAGCGATCCTCAGCCTTTGACGGAATACCGTCATCATCCAGTGTTAGGCCAAGCACACATGCCCCGTATCGTTTAACGATTGGTAAAATCGCCTTTAGGCTCTCTTCCTTGCCGTTAACGGAATTGATCAAAGGCTTACCGTTGTATCGTCGTGCAGCAGCTTCAATACAAGCCACACTTGAAGAGTCAATTTGAATTGGAATATCAAGTATTGACTGTATTTCCTTGATGAGCTCAGGCATTAACTGGGCTTCGTTTAGCTCAGGAAGACCAATGTTCAAATCCAATATTGAAGCCCCCTGTTCCACTTGGCTGATGGCTTCTCTTAATATATAATCGGTTTCACCATTTCTGAGCGCTTCCTTTAAGCGCTTCTTGCCTGTAGGATTAAGACGCTCACCGATAACCACAGGGATTTCATCGAGGGTCACCGTCTTGGCAAATGATGAAATCTTGGTTTGTCTCTTGTTGGTTCTCTCTTTAACTTCAGGGGCACTTGCAACAATATCTGTCAAAGTTGCAATGTAGGTATCATCAGTCCCACAACAACCGCCAATGATGGTAACACCCTTTTGTACGATGTCCTTCATAACACCAGCATATAGGTTGGCATTGGTGTCGTAAACTGTGATTTCATTGACCTGCTTTGGCAAACCAGCATTTGGCTGTACCACAATGGGCTTATTGGTAAGTGAAAGTGCTCGGCCAATAAGCGGCAGCATCTCAGTTGGACCAAAGGAACAGTTGAAGCCCAGTGCATCAACCTCAAGTGCTTCCAATAGGGTTACCATGGACTCCACATCCGTCCCAGTGAAGGTCCTGCCCGTTTGTTCAAAGGACATGGTTGCGATGATTGGAAGGTCTGAGTGTTCCTTACACGCAAGCACAGCACATTTAAGCTCTAGCAAGTCCGTTTGTGTTTCTATGATAAAGAGGTCACATCCTGCATTTACCCCGGCAACCACTTGCTCAGAATAAATTTCATAGGCTTCATCAAAAGACAGGGTCCCCATGGGTTCTAAAAGTTGACCGATTGGTCCTATATCAAGGGCAACATACTTATGATTTTCACTTTGTCTCGACTCTCGATACGAGTGGTGTTTGCTATGATAATGGTCAATGGCCTTATTTGCAATATTGACTGCTTGGTTGATTACTTCTGAAACCGTTTTACCACTATCCTTCATTTTAGTTCGGTTTGCACCAAATGTATTCGTGGTGATGATGTTTGCTCCAGCTTCTAGATATTTTAAGTGAATCTCTTCAATTAAATCTTCTCTCGTAAAGTTTAAGAGCTCTGGGAGTTCCCCTAGTTTTAAACCACTCTTTTGAAGATAGGTCCCCATTGCACCATCTATGATTAAATATTCTTTTTCGATTTTTTGCTTCAAACTCATGACTTATCCCCCACTCTGTACTGACAAGATTTTAATTTGCATTGGACACATTTATGTTCACATATACTTGTTGCTTCATTGAACTCCCTTTTAGAAACCCCCATTAAAAAGAGGACTGACTTTTGAGGTTGCATTAAAAAACGCTCACTCACATGAATACCAATTCTTTTGGTCATTTGAATCAAGTCCGAAAGCACTTTCATCCTATTGAGTTCCAAATCGCCATACCCAGGGCTAAATCGATTGGTATGGAAAAGCCCTCTATCCTGTTTAAGATTTTCTGACATGATTTTGTCTTGTACAAAATCACAGCAGGCTTCAATCACCACAGAAGCACAAGCGTCCAGAATGACCGCTCTCGTTGCATCACTTTTCATGAAATACTGAATCTTACGATCAAGTCCAAGACCAAGTGTTACACCCACTATATGAATCTGGAAGGAATCCCCGAGCAAGCTTGCAAGGTCGTGCGATTTAATCGCCACATGGTCATGATCCAATATTGTGATATTACCCTTATCTTCCGAGGTCATAATGTCAAAGGGCTTGCTGGTGTAGGCCGGCTTTGAAAGGGCAAGACACTCATCCAAAATTTCATCTATCAGGGTGCGCCAATAATCAGATTTTGAAGACGCCGATTCCTTTTCACTGAGGTACCTATAGATTTCATTTTTCTGTATATAGGGTTTTATTTCTTCAATTTTAATTTGGCCTTCTAAAATGCTCAAATTCACTTAAACCATCCTTTATTCACCGCTGGCACGTAGAACAGATACCACACTTGAAATATTTTCCACAAGCCTCTTTGCAACTTCTGGCTTGTTCATCACATAAAGGTGAACGCCATCCACACCACTTGATAAAAGGTCTATCAGTTGTTCAGATGCATATGCAAGGCCAGCATCCTGAAGGGCTTTAGGATTGTGCTCATACTTCATCAAAATTTTTCTAAACTTGTCCGGTAAAGTTGCACCACTTAATTCTACCATTCTTTCAATCTGTTTTCTATTTAAAACAGGCATTACACCCACTGTAATTGGAATATTGATATCAAGACTTCTCGCTTCATTTCTAAAATCATAGAACTTCTCATTGTCAAAGAAAAGCTGGGTCACAAGGAAATCTGCCCCCTTTGACACCTTGTTTTTAAGGTTGATCAAATCTACAGTTCTGCTTCTGGCTTCTATGTGACCTTCAGGATAACAGGCTGCACCAATGCAGAACTTTCTGGTGTCATGAATGTATTCAATCAAGTCAGATGCATATCTAAAAGCACGTGAATTGGCCTCATGACTTGCATTTAAGTCACCTCTTAGGGCCAAGATGTTTTCAATACCACTTTGTTCATACTTATCAAAGATTTCATCAAGCTCACGTCTCGATGATGAAACACATGTTAAATGTGCTAAAGACTCAATTTCATATTTTTGTTTGATCATAGACGCCATCAATAGGGTCCCATCACTTCTTTCAGTACCAGCGGCACCATATGTGACACTGATATAGTCTGGATTTAATTTAGCGAGCTCATCAATTGTCTTATAAACGGTATTTACATCGCCGTCTCGCTTTGGCGGAAAGATTTCAAATGAAATCACCGGTTTTTTCTGTTCAAATATTTGACTAATTTTCATAGATACCCCCACGTATACTTATTGATCTGATCATTTACATACTTCGATTTCACCCCAAAGGCCTATCTGATCATCCACAATGATCACGAGGCCTTTGACGCCATTTATATTTTTAGCGAAATCAATACCTTCTATTATATGGTCTTTCGTTTTGACGATATTTCCAGTGGCAGTGGCAACTGCATCGGCTAGAAGGACGTCCTCTGAAATCACCACCACCGCATCAGCATTGCCAAAGCTCAATGAATGACCAATTTTACCTGCTGATGTACATATGCCAATCCCCTCTGGACAGGGTGGCAATTTGATGGATAGTTTATTGGAAAAAGGCGATTCACCTGCAAAAATTCTAATCTTTTTCTCTTTTGAACTTTTTAAATAGATGTCGCCACCATTTTCAAGCATGACTTCCGAACACTGTTCCAAAAGTTTCTTGCCAACATAATATGAGATGCCGCCGGCAACAGCTGCCATTGGACCAACACCTGCAGCGCTTGAAGCGCGATGCATGTGCTGTATCAATTCAGGCGCAACCCTCGAACACTTAAGAGGTGTAAGTGACCCCATAAAACCTGGATTTTGATGGGCATAAGTCTCAATTTCTCGCCTATAGAAATCCGTCCAAATATGTGCTTCTTCAGAGAGCATTTGATCTGAATGAATCAA
>NZ_JBVBZF010000071.1:0-13734 GCF_057447755.1 Fusibacter sp.
AACACTTAAGTCATGATCAATGCTCAATTGGTAGACCGGAATGTCAGCCTCTGGATACAAATGCGCCAGCACTGACCATGTTCCATGGTCTATTCCCCATGAATTGTCAATATTTGATTCAGGTGATAAAAGCAATCTTGTCTTCTGGGCCCATTCAGGAGCGCCTAATACGGGATATTTGAATTGATACAACTTTTCAGGAAAACCATACATATCATAAATTTGATTTGGATTTAACGCATCTGACAACCTGATTTTTCTCGTATACCAATGTGCGGAAATACATAAAATAGCCTTTGGCTTTGGGAGTTCTTTAGCTATTCGTCTCCACTCAAGCGTAAATTCATTTTCCTCAATAGCATTCATTGGCGAACCATGACCAATAAACAATACTGGCATTTTCTCTGACATACTTTCCCTCTTTCATCATTCTGACATTATCTGATTTTCAATCAAACCAGATTATTCACAAACCGTATATGTTAAACCAATTATACTGCGAATTCGATCCAGTGTTTGCGTCAAATCCACTGTAAACTTTTGGCTAACAATTTCATTTTGACTTTTTTTATTCATAATATCCTTGCAAACAGCCCTAGCCTCATATTGATAGCCATAATATTGTCTTTCAGGGTGATGATCATGAATTTCGCCATCACTTGAAATGAGAAAGGCTTCTTGTGCCATCCAAAATGAAGGAATGACAATTTTTCCTTTATCCCCATAGACCGTAAGCGTATTTTCAAATTCAAATTGAATGGAGGCTTTTAGATGAAATAAAATGCCATTCTCATACTCACCTGAAAACAATGTGGTTTCATCAACACCAGTTTCTGTAAACCTGCACGAAGCGTTTAACTTAGTTGGCGTTCCACCTGCAATTCTATTTGCCATCATCATAGGATATATGCCAACATCCAGTAAAGCACCCCCACCGAGATCAGGATTCAGAAGTCTACCCTTTGGCTCTTGAGGCCCATGAAATCCAAAACTTCCCTCTATCAGCATGACCCTACCGATACGCCCTGACTCAATCCATTCAATTGCATTCTGAACACTCGGCAAGAATAGGGTCCATAGGGCTTCCATAATATATTTTCTCTTTTCATTTGCGACCTTTAGCACACGGTCGGTTTGTGATGCGTTCATGGCAAAAGGTTTCTCGCAAAGTACGTGTTTCCCGGCTTCTAAGGCTTTAATTGCCACTTCAGCATGCATAATATGCGGTGTTGCCACATAGATGACATCTATTGATGGATCGCTTAAAAAAGCGATTTCGTCCGTAAATGGCTTTAGTATATCATGCTTTTCACAAAAGACACTAACAGCCTCAGGTCGTCTGCCATAGGCTGCAATAATATGCCCTTCTTCAACAGCTCTGAAGTCATGTGCAAATTTATCTGCAATGGTACCGACACCATATAATCCCCATTTAATCATGTTTACCTCCTTTATTTTCGATTTTCCTCTATCTGTTTTAATCTTACATCCATTTCATCCATTAAATCATTTTTAAGACTTGGCACTTTGTTAATCACCTGTTCAAACTCACTTCTTTTTAAAACGAGAACGAGGCAAGGGACCTTGGCCTTGATTGTGGCTGTTCTTGGAACCGATTTTAAAAGGGCAATTTCGCCAAAGTAATCGCCATCCTCTAAGACGTTAACGGCTTTTTGACTCCCATCTTCAAGCGTAATGATTACTTGGACTTTTCCTCTCGCAATCACATAAAAGCTATCACCAACTTCACCGCTTTTTATGATGTTTTGACCAACATCATAAAATTCTGAAACGAACATATCCTTTAATTCATTTAGCATTTTCGAATCCAGTTTTTTAAACAGCTTGATTTTAGCAAGTCTATTGGCTTCAATTTCTGCATGTGTAAAGGCTTCACTTATGATAAAACCATGCTGTTTTCCATAAAGCTGAGCATAAAGGCCATCCATTGCCATGAGCGCATCATGTGTCCCCTGCTCTTTTATCTGACCAGCCTCAAGCACATATATTAAATCATAATCCGTGATATTCTCAAGACGATGTGTAATTGCCACAATGGTTTTATGTTCAGCAAGTCTCATGAGCGTCGTATTAATTGCAGCTTCATTTTTAGGATCAAGTGCAGATGTAGCCTCATCCAAAATCAGAATTTCAGGATTAGTTAAAAGCGCTCTTGCAAGAGCAAGTCTCTGTCGTTGTCCTCCTGACAATTTACCACCACGTTCACCAACTATGGTATCATACTGTTTTTCTTGCGACATTATAAAATCGTGAATTTCTGCAAGCCTTGTAGCTTCTTCTATTTCTTCCATTGTAACTTTTGAGTTGACCAATGTTAAATTTTCCTTGATGCTACGATTAAAAAGAAAGTTATCTTGAAGCACCATCCCCACTGCATTTCGAACTCGTTTTTTGTCAATATCTTTTATTTCACACGCGTCTATCATGATTCGGCCCTCATCCGTGTCATAAAAACGCATTAACAAATTTAATATGGAACTTTTACCTGAACCACTTGGACCTACTATTGCAACGGATTTTCCTTTAGGAATGACCATGTTTATATTTTTTAAGGTCTTTTGATTTTCAAGGTATCCAAACGTTACAGCCTCAAACTCAATATTAGATACAAAGTCAAGCTTGGCTTGTTCTTTAGGACTAGTGTCTTTTTCACCTTCTATTGCCATAAATTGGTTAAGTCTCCTGATGGAAGCACTTGACTCCATAAACATTGGAAATACCCAGGTCAAGCTACCAACAGCACTTGATAATCCAATAAAAAGGCTGTTGAAAGAGACAAGCGTTCCCGCTGAAATAACTTCATTAAAAGCCATGAATGCCCCAATTGCAATTATGAGCACATTTATGAACTCTATAATAAGATTTGGGGTAATCTCCATAAGATCATTCATAAAAAAAGCACGTGTTGCTTTTTCATGCAAAGACTGGTTTTTTTCTCTGAACCGCTGGTTGAATTGATTTTCCAGATTAAAGGCCTTAATGACTTTTTCTGCACTTATGCTCTCTTCACTATCTGATAAAAGCTCAGCCTGAAGATTTTTGACTAAATCGTTATACAGGGCTGCTTTTCTTGTAAATAAGTAGGGACTGGCAAGACAAAGGCCAAGCCCTAGCAAAGAAACCATAGCAAGGCGCCATTCCAATATAAAAATGATGGCAATGTTGATGATAATGCCTATAATAGCATATGCACCTGAGGGGATCGCCCTATATGTCAAGGCTTCCACACTTGCAATATCAGTGGAGAAATGAGATAGAATTTCACCAACCTTTGTATCTGAAAAAAATTGGACTGACATTTTTTGAAGGTGCCCAAATAGATCGTTTCGAAGATTTTTAATAATACCAGTAGCAACCTTTGCATATAAAAACGACCTTATGACAAAGCTTATTTTCGCGATAAGAGTGCTTAGGACCAACAATGAAATTACGAGAATCATAACGTCTTTTTGTTTGACAGATATTGCATTATCAATTAAAAATTTAAAGCTTAAGGCTACAAAGCTCTCAACAGCCAAATCCATAAGGATACCGATAAAATAGATTGAGGAATAGAGCTTATATGGCTTATAAAAATTGAATATCATTCTGATATACCTAATCAAGTAATCACACTCCTCCTTAAGATTACTTGTATTATACCCAAGAAATTTCTTTCTAATTAGATGTTATGTTAAGATAGTAAAATGGGTATATAAGGTACGACTTAATATTATGCTGGAATAAGCAAACATAGGAGGCAACTTACAAATGACAACTAAAATTTATATATCACAATCCACCAACCCTTGGTTCAACCTTGCTCTGGAAGAAGAATTCGTCAATTCTGTAAAATCGGACGAAATCATCCTTTATCTTTGGCAAAATCAAAATACTGTGGTAATCGGAAAACACCAAAATCCGTGGCGAGAGGTTCTTGTAAAAGAACTTGAAGCTGATAATGGCAAACTCGCCAGAAGACTATCGGGCGGCGGTGCTGTCTTTCATGACCTTGGCAATCTCAATTTTACTTTCATCATGCACAAGTCCCATGAAGACTTGCACAGGCAACTTGACGTCATAGTCAAGGGTGTTAAATTACTTGGCATTCATGCTGAGTTTTCTGGTAGAAATGATATCCTAGCAGATGGTCGAAAATTTTCCGGAAATGCATTTTATTACGGACGTGACAATTATTATCATCACGGAACCATCCTCGTGGATGTAGATATGAGTAAGCTGAGTCGTTATCTTAACGTTTCTTTAAAAAAACTCAATGCTAAAGGTGTTGAATCCGTGAAATCTCGCGTCATCAATTTAAAAACGCTTAATCCCCAATTGACCATTCCAATGGTAAAAGATGCGATCTGCGACGCTTTTGAGACTGAGTATGGCAAATGTGATGAAACACATATGATTTCTGAAACTACAGCTTCAAAATCTGCACTTGACCGCTATCATCACTATGCCTCTTGGGAATGGCGAATCGGTAAGACACCTAAGTTCGATGTCATCTTTGAAGAAAAGTTCGATTGGGGTGAAGTTACTTTTAATTTCACTTTGAAAGATGCAGTTATACAAGAAAGTAGAGTTTATTCAGATGCCATGTCTACCCACTTCATCGATCTTTTACAACCTGTTTTTAATGGGGTTAGACTTAGTAACCCTACGCTTGTGAAAGCGCTTGATAATTTGGCAACAGATGAAGTTACAGCACCTATGGTTGAAGATATTAGGCAATGGCTTACGACTTTGAACCTCTAGTGTATACTAAAGATTACAAGTTTATGCGCTATCGTGTAGCAAAATGGCTACAATCGAAGAAAAACGACATTTTGTTTAATAAAAGTGTCGTTTTTTTACTACACTATTGTTATTTTATTATCAATCAATCAGAAAAAACCTTATTTATTTTCTCCATAAAAATAAATTTATTGGCTAAAGAGATTGATTTTTAAAGCTTTTACAGCCTTTCTCCTCTCTTTATCATTTTTTTGGCATTAATATTGCTTTATAAAAAAGGTATAAGTCCCAAAGTGTTGATGATGGTTGAGGTTTGTAAGAGGGCTTCATCAAAAACAATTTTTGGACATAGCATCAAGGAATGACACACTATTTGTAGTATCAAAACAAGCATTGGCGTTCGACTCATTTTGAGCTGATGGAGAGAGAGAAAAATGCACAGTCTTAGTGCGGATGACCAATTGTTTTGAAATACTGCACACCAATTGTTTAGGAGGGATCTTATGTTTAAGAAATTGACACGAGGCTGTGTTAAGCTGGTACAGAACTATTTACCTGATCCATTTTTATTTGCGGTTATACTTACACTAATTGTATTTGTGGTCGGTATGGGCATAACCTCTCAGGGTCCGATGGCAATGATTAATCATTGGGCTGGCGGATTTTGGAATCTATTGGCGTTCTCAATGCAAATGGCGCTAGTTTTAGTTACCGGTCATACGCTTGCCAGTACACCAATTGTCAAAAAAGCATTAAATGCACTTGCAAAACCATGTAAAACGCCACTTCAAGCAATCGTTGCTGTAACTTTTGTCTCTACAATCGCTTGTTGGATTAACTGGGGATTCGGACTCGTTGTTGGTGCACTTTATGCAAGACAACTTGCCAAAGTTGTCAAGGGGGTAGATTACCGTTTACTCATTGCATCTGCTTACTCAGGCTTCTTAGTTTGGCATGCAGGTATATCAGGGTCAATTCCATTACAACTTGCAACACCAGGTGCAGCACTTGAAAAAGCAACAAATGGTGCCGTTGTAGATCCAATCAGCACATCGCTTACTATTTTCGCACCATTCAATTTAATTATTCTCGCTATTATATTATTTACTTTACCACTCGTTAACAGAGCGATGCATCCTGCTAAAGAGGATGTCATCACAATCGATCCAAAGCTACTTGAAGATGAAGCAGTTAGAGAAGAAGCTATTAAACACGGGGATACCTTTGCAGATAAGATGGAAAACAGCATGGTTTTATCTATGCTAATCGGCTTAATGGGCATGACCTATATTGTTTACTATTTCATTACTAAAGGCTTTGAACTCAATTTAAATATTGTAAACTTCTTATTCCTATTCTTAGGAATCGTACTTCATAAGACGCCAAGAAAATTCTTGGATGCCGTAACTGCTGCTGCAAAGGGTTCAGCTGGCATCATCCTACAATTTCCATTCTATGCAGGTATCATGGGCATGATGGTTGGTGCAAACCCTGATACAGGCGCATCACTTGCAGGTGTTATTTCACAGGGCTTTGTTGCCATCTCAACACCTACAACTTACCCGCTCTTTACATTTTTAAGTGCCGGCGTTGTTAACTTCTTCGTACCATCAGGTGGTGGTCAATGGGCCGTTCAAGCGCCTATTATGATGCCAGCGAGTGTTGAACTTGGCGTCAGTACTGCTAAAACGGCAATGGCAATCGCTTGGGGTGATGCATGGACTAACATGATCCAGCCATTCTGGGCATTACCTGCTCTTGGTATCGCAAACTTAGGTGCTCGTGATATCATGGGCTTTTGTCTGGTCGACTTGCTATATGCAGGTGTGATCATCGCACTAGGCCTAATGTTCATGTAAAATTTGTCAAAAGCATTAACCAACTTAATCCAGCGATTAAGTTGGTTTTTTTTTGCCATCTTATAGCCTGATATAACCAATTATGCTATGATAATAGCATATCTTGATTGGTTGTATATAAAACTACCTAACAAACACATTAAATGGTGACTTATGTTAAAGACTTTTGAACAATTAAAATGGGAAATGGAAATTATTGATGAATTTATTGAGAAGGCCTACGAGGGTCTAATTATTGTTGATCAAGACGGCAGAATTATCAAGTTTAAATATGAGCGACTCTTAGATGTCAAAGAGGATGAAGTCATAGGGCGACATGTGACAGAGGTTATTGAAAATACGCGTCTACATATCGTTCTTAAAACTGGACAACCTGAAATTGGCGATATTCAGACCATTAAGGGCCACAATGTTGTCACTTCAAGGATACCCATTATCAGAGATGGCCTTATTGTAGGTGCTGTGGGCACTATCCTTTTTAAAGATATACTTGAAGTCCAACATATGGCAGAGCACATTGATCAAATGAAAAGACATGTAAAAAAATACAAGCAGGAGCTCAAACGACTTAATGTCGCTAAATATACTTTTGACCATATAAGGACAAAAGACCGAAAAATGCAATTAACAATTGATCTTGCAAAACGGGCTGCCCTTACAAATTCTTCTATTTTCATCGAAGGTCAAAGCGGTACTGGAAAAGAGTACTTCGCTCATGCAATTCACGAAGCAAGTTATCGAAAATATGGCCCCTTTGTGAAAATAAACTGTGCAAGCATTCCGGCAAGTTTAATTGAATCTGAATTATTTGGTTATGAACCTGGTGCGTTTACAGGTGCTTCAAATCATGGAAAAATCGGCAAGTTTGAGCTAGCTAATGGTGGTACCCTATTTTTAGATGAACTCAATTCCATGCCGCTTGAAATGCAAAGTAAATTATTGAGAATTGTTGAAGAAAGAGAACTCGAACGAATTGGTGGCAATCAAAGAATTGCTTTAGATATAAGATTTATAACCGCATGTAACGAAGACTTACTAAAGCTTGTTGAGGCAGGTAATTTTAGAAGTGACCTCTATTACCGTTTAAACGTAGTACACTTAAAACTCCCCCCTCTCAGAGAACGGAAACGTGATATCAACATGTTTGCAAACCAAATATTGACACAATTTGCAAATGAATATCCAAGTAGCCCCAAAATTTTTTCCAAAGATGCCATGCATTGTCTTGAAAATTATCATTGGCCGGGCAACATTAGAGAACTTAGAAACGTAATAGAATCTGCGATTAATCAATCCACTGGGAATACAATTTCACTTACACAACTACCAGATGCCATTAAAAATTATCAGACAAGTGTAGTCCATTCTGAGACAATTCCCAATGGTAGTCTAAAAGAAGTGATGGCACAAATAGAAAGTCAAATCATACTAGACACCATTAAACAAGCCAATGGCAATCGTTCAGAGGCTGCTAAAAAACTTGGTATTCATCGAACAGCCCTTTATAAAAAACTGAATAAATTAGAGGTGTAGCTTCAAAAAATAAACTCATCGTATACACTGTCCATAAATAACGGACAATACCACCTTGAGTTTTCTTTTTTTTTGCCCAGCACGCAAAAAATTAAAAAAACTTAACAATTCTCTTTGTAAATATAACAATATGTGCTATGATAGGTCTGCTGTCTGTGAAAAGCATAACAATCACTATGACACAATCTATTAAATTCGGAGGCAAAACATGAAAAATCTGATCAACAATTGGAACAGTATAAGCCTTGTAAAGCGAATCATAATTGGCTTTGCAGTAGGTATATTACTCGCATTAACGGTTCCAACTTTTGCAAAACCATTAACACTTTTAGGAGCTCTATTCGTAGGCGCTTTAAAGTCAGTAGCACCTGTCCTTGTATTTTTCCTCGTAATGTCTGCAATCTCGCAACATAAAAAGGGTCACAAGTCCAATATGCAAAAAATCATTGGCCTTTACCTTTTAGGGACATTCTTGGCAGGTCTTGTGGCAGTTGTAGTAAGCTTCATGTTCCCTGTGACATTGATCCTGGGCGCTGGTGTGGATAGCATTACACCTCCAGGTGGTGTTGTTGAGGTTTTAAAGGGCTTGTTGATGAATCTTGTTGATAATCCAATTAGAGCACTCTATAATGCAAACTATATTGGTGTACTCGCATGGGCACTCATGCTCGGACTTGCACTTCAAAGTGCTCCTGAAACAACAAAAACTGTTATTGCAAACATCTCTGAAGCACTATCTCAGGTGGTTAAATGGGTTATCAATTTTGCACCATTTGGTATCATGGGCCTTGTATTAGATACCATCATTACGAATGGTGTGGCATCATTATTCACTTACGGCCATCTTTTGCTTGTGCTCGTTGGCAGTATGCTCTTTATCGCACTTATTGTAAATCCTATTATTGTTTATGCTAATATTCGTAAAAACCCTTACCCACTTGTATTAAAATGTCTTAAGGATAGTGGTATTACAGCATTCTTCACACGTAGTTCTGCTGCAAATATTCCGGTTAATATGACGCTCTGTGACAAGCTTGGTTTAGATCCAGACACTTACTCAGTATCAATTCCATTAGGTGCAACCATCAACATGGCAGGCGCAGCGATAACGATTTCCGTATTGACACTGGCAGCAGTGCACACTTTAGGAATCCAAGTTGACCTTGGTACTGCCATTATTTTAAGTGTTCTTTCAGCCGTTAGCGCATGTGGTGCATCAGGTGTTGCTGGTGGTTCATTACTTTTAATCCCACTTGCTTGCAGTCTCTTTGGCATACCAAATGACGTTGCAATGCAAGTTGTAGGTGTTGGTTTCGTCGTTGGGGTTATTCAAGACTCTTGTGAAACTGCATTAAACTCATCTACAGATGTTCTCTTCACTGCTACATCTGAGTTTGCTCAGTGGCGAAAAGAAGGCAAAGAAATTGTAATTCCAAAATAATGACTAAATAAGGCCAAAGGTCTTATATGTTCAAGGCAAAATTATGAACCATCGAATTAAAAAAGTGGTGCAAATCAATTATTGATTTGCACCACTTTTTATATGCCTAAGAGCATATTGCTCATATCATTCAAACTATTTTATTGGACGTTTAATTTTTGAACTTCTGAAGGTTCATAACCGTTTAATTCAATCTGAATGTGTTTTATGACCACAGGATTAATTGGCATATCGTTTTTATCTCTCTCCACTGCAGATATTTGATCAACCACATCTATTCCCTCGACAACATAGCCAAAACTTGCATATTGATCGTCTAGTGATGGATAATCCTTCTGTACGATGAAGAACTGTGATCCTGCTGTGTCCTTATCTCTTGCACGCGCCATTGAAATTACCCCTCTAGTGTGCTTAAGTGGGTTTTCAAAACCATTGGTGGCGAACTCTCCCTTTATGCTATAGCCAGGCCCACCCATACCAGTACCTTCAGGGTCACCGCCTTGAATCATGAAATCAGGAATCACACGATGAAAGATCAAGCCATCATAAAAGCTAGATTGACTAAGCTCAATAAAATTGTTGACTGTATTTGGTGCTATGTCAGGAAACAAGCTCACTTTTATTATTTCGCCTGTCTCAAGTTCAATAATTGCCATTGGCACCTTGGTATAATCCACTGTCAATGGATCAAATTCAGCAACCTCTACCTTTGGCCCACACGCTGTTAAAACCAAAAGGGTAAATACCATTAATATCATTATCTTGTAACTTGATTTATTGAACATACTGCCTCCTTACTTATGTACGAATTTTCTAATGGCCACAAGCTAAAGTATAGCACATTCCAAGTCTAATTTTAAGGGGACACTTTTATAGATGCCTACAATTTATAATATCTTTAATAAATCCATGGGTTGTTTTAAAGCATAATCCTGGGGTCTGATCTCAAAGGTCTTTAAGCCCCAAAGTGCTTTGGCAAATGCGATATTGGCACTACAGGCTGCTTGGAAGTCATAAACGGAATCACCAACATAAAGTGTTTCACTTGGCAAGTATTGTCCTTTCTCAATTGCATATAACAAGGGATCCGGATTTGGTTTATGCTTTTCTGTCAAATCAGAGGTAACGATGATGTCGAAAAGTGAAATTAAGCCATTAAGCGTCATGTCTGACAAAACTTCCATATTGTTTCTTGAAGTTACAATTGAGAGGTTGGCACCTGAAGACTTCAAAGTCTTTAAAGTCGCATGAATGCCATAATAAACTTCGAACATGTATTTTCTATGTTCAGTTAACTGTAGCCACTTTTTATGAACCATCTCTATATCGCTGACACCAATTATTTCAAGGGTATTTTTACCCGGTAGACCATCATAAGCCATTAGTTCATTGAAGGTATACTCCCGCTTACCATCGAGAATAAGGGCTTCTTGCAAACTCAATAAATTAGCACTTGTTGTATTAATCAAAGTGCCATCAACATCGAAAATGATATTTTTATAGTTCATACTCTTGACCTCCAAACCTATAAACAGATGCAGTTCTATGCTTTTTTATGCCCGTTTATGCTATTTTAACATATTTGAATTCATTTTTCAATTATAAACAGGTATAATAATGCAATAGGAGTGTGAATATAATATGTTTTTACAGGAGCGACATCACAAAATTCTAGAAATGCTTCAAGTCAAAAAGAGAGTCATTGTTTCTGAGCTTTCAGAAGAATTAAAGGTCTCTGTGGATACCATAAGACGAGATTTAACGCGTCTTGAGGAACAAAATTTGCTGATCAGGACATTTGGTGGTGCAATTTTGCCAGATAGTTTGAACGTCTGCCCACCACTTGAGGTTAGAAAAGAACTCCGTATAGAGGACAAAACCTACATTGGCAAACTCGCATTTGCACAAATTCAAGAAAAGGACACGATCTTTATAGATGGTTCAACAACTTCGCTCGCTATCATTCCTTACCTGGGAAAAATCAAAGAGCTCACCATCATAACCAATGCCATTGATGTCATCTCTAGCATCTTGAAAGTCAACCCTGAGCTTACCCTCTACATGATTGGTGGTACCATATTAAACAGCATCTCAAGTACCATGGGAAGCGAAGCCCTCCTTAAACTTTCTGAACTTAGAGTGGACAAAGCCTTCATTTCGTCCTCTGGTTTTAACAGTGACGGTATCTTTGGCAACGACTTTGATGAAGTAACCTTCAAACAAATGTTAATAAAGAATAGCCGACAGGTTTACTTTTTACTGGATAGTTCCAAGTATAACCGCAGTGGTTCGATCCTGCTCTCCCCATACAAGAGCAGTTTTAAAATCATCTGCGATTCCAAGCTTACACAGGCACAGCGGCTTGAGCTACAGTCCATCTCTGCCGATTTAGTTCTTTAACATTGATGAATTAGCACTTAAATATGATATGACGAAAAAAAAACGCCTTAATAGGCGTTTTAACATTTTTAAAGGTTGTTAATGGTATACTTTACTGTTTACCTTCATGATTCTCAAATTAGAGTACTTTTTAGAAGCCAATTTTCGACCTTCTTCTGAGATTGTAATTTGAACAGCCTCATTGGATTTTGTTTTTTTTGCAGGGGCCTTCTTATCGTCGCTTGTTTTATCAGTCTTTTTATTTGAAACGATTTGGCTATTGGCTTTATAGATATTTGAGACTTGAGTTTGATTTGAGACTTTCATACAAATCGCCTCCTGAGGCGAACGTCAAATTAATCTTTAAACGTCCTATTTATATATACCCATTTTTATCTCAATTAAGCATTTCTAAGACTTATTCATCCTATAGCCCGCGCCCCATACCGTTTCGATATACCTTGGATTTGCTGGATCCTTTTCTATTTTTTTTCTAATCTTTTGAATGTGCACGGCGACGGTTCCGATATCTCCGTAACTGCCATTGTCCCAAATTCGATCAAAGAGCTGGTCCCTGCTAAAAATAATATCCGCATTTACGGCTAAAAAATGTAGCAACTCATATTCTTTGGTCGTAAGGGTAACTTCCTTATCATCTACAAATACACGGTGTGACCGCATTTGTATGGTCAAGCCGCCAATGACGATTTCTTCGTTTTCAACTTGTTTCCCTGCAATACGCTGATACCTTTTTAAATGCGATTTAACCCTTGCAACCAGTTCAGAAGGACTAAAGGGTTTTGTCACATAATCGTCAGCACCAAGACCAAGGGCTCTTATTTTATCTATATCCTCATCCCTTGCGGATACCATGAGCATGGGAATATCCGTTTCATCTCTTAACTTCTTTAATATTTCAAATCCATCTATGCCGGGTAGCATCAGATCTAAAAGTATCAAGTCCCATTCTTGATTTTGCGCCTTGCTCAAGCCAACTAGACCATCAGATGCACAGGTTACGTCCATTCCTTCAATCTCTAAATAATCCTCTTCTAGCCTGGCAATATTGGGATCATCTTCAATTATCAATATTTTAGGCTTGGTCATACTATTGCCACCTTTCGTCTGTCATAATTGGTAATTCAATACCTATGGTCGTCCCTTTATCCAGTACACTCTCCACCCATATACGACCACCATGCGCTTCTACAATTTCCTTGGCAATGGCTAGTCCTAAACCACTACTACCTGACGCCATCGTCCTTGCATTGTCCCCCCTGTAGAAGCGTTCAAAAATACGTTCCAGTTGTTCTGGTGCAATACCTGGACCATTATCCTTAATATCAAGGCAAATCCAATGTTTGGTTTCATCATTGACTTTTGAGGTTTTAGACTTCAATAAGAACTCAATGTTAGCATTTTCCTTTTTACCGTAGGAAATAGCATTTGATACAATATTTCTGATGGCTCTCGTCATGAGCTTAGGATCAATCTCTAGATGGATTTGTGTAGCCAGATCACTTGTAAGTTTCATGTTGATCCCATTTTCTTCATGCTCTAACTCGAGCTCTCTAAAGAGCTCTTCCACATAATCACCAAAAGAAAGACTCGAACAAACAAAATTGAGTTTATGGAGGTCCAATTTTGAATATAGGAGTAAATCATCTATTAATCGATTGAGATATCTTGCATTTTGTTGAATAATTTTGACATAGGCCTCTTGTTTTTCAGGACTATCTGCAACCCCTTCCAATATGCCATCTACAAAGCCATTTATAG
>NZ_JBVBZF010000072.1:0-13728 GCF_057447755.1 Fusibacter sp.
AGCTTGCATAAAAAATACTAAACAGGTTGCAATCAATACCCACATCGTGTCAATTGATTTTAATGTATCCATGCGAATTCCCCACTTTCTATTTTTGATTTAAGTTCACATGGACAGCTGTCCTAACTACTCATAAAAGAATTGTAACGGCCTAGAGCTAACACTGTTTGAGGATGAATATGTCTCATCGCAGTATTCGACTCAATTTTCATTCTTGTAATAAAAAAGGCGTCATCAATGAAAGAGAACTTTTTCTCTTTTTTTTGAAGACGCCATTGCCTTAACTTTTTAATTTTTATGAATAATTATACTGTATACAGGTTTAATATTTACTGATTATAATACAGAGATTTTTCTTTTGCAAGTCCTTTTTGAAAAAAAAATCAGTTTTTTTGAGTTTTTTTTAAGAAACATGACTCAAACCGCGATTTTAGCGAACTTTCTGTGAGTTGATTGAAGACATCATTCGTTTAAACATGCTCATCGTCATAATTTTCGAAAAAGGTATTTGGGGATCAATAACCACTTCAAAGCCCAAGGCAGTCCATTGTATTCTTTTGTTTCGCTTATGAGTTTCTGCTGGTTTTTAAGATGTATTGCCACATTATTAGGTTTGCAATTTTGGATAAATGAAGCATCGGTAATTTCTGAATAAGGTTTCCAAACCGCATCAGGATTAAACAGCATATTAAAAATGTACTTTCTTTTAAACTTAGAAAATATCGGATTGATAACATCACATGAAAAATTTGATCCAATCAAAGTACTTGTAAATATCGTTTGTTCTAGCTCACATTTTGCATCAAATCTACAATTTATCAACTTAACATCGGAGAACTGAGTATAAAAAAACTTGCAGTTGATAAAATCAACATTTTCAAAAGTCATACGATCGAAGCAAGCATAACTGAAATCTATTCCTTCAAGCTTGGTATCCTTCACCTCAAGTCGAATGATACTGATCCCCCTTAAATCCAGACCTTGGCATGGTGAATTTGACATGGGATGTCTTTCATAAAGATCATGGAGTCCAAAATATTCTTTACCATATTTGATTTTCAGGTCCAAAAAATCGCTTATTTTCTCTAGTGATAATCGCCGCATGTGGGCTCTAATGGATTCTGCGAGCAAGGTGCCTATTGGGGACCGCCATCTTACCATGGTCTCAAACTCCTCAATAATAAGTCGATTTTCCAGGAGTTCTGGGTCTCTCTTGCTCATGTAAGCTGTAAAAGCATCTTTATTTTCCATCCAGTATTCAAAAATATTTTGTCTTCCTTGATAGCCATATTTGAAAAGCAGAAAATTAATTTTTGTATCCATTAACATATGTATAGCCTCCTAACTTTAAAACCCACTTCATTTTATCAGAATTTTCTCACTAAATTAAGGTTTAAATTCACAAAAAAAAGTGGCTTTAGCCACTTTAATTTATTGATTAATTGGTAAAGTTATATTAAACGTCGTTCCCTTGCCATAATCATTGATTACATCGATTTTGCCCTTATGTTTATTAACGACAATATCATAGGCAATGCTTAGGCCTAATCCTGCGCCTGCACCAACTGGTTTGGTTGTAAAGAAGGGGGTGAAGATTTTTTTTTCAATAGCTTCATTTATACCACCACCGTTATCTGATATTTTACAATAGACATATTCATTGTCTGATTCAGTTTCTATTGATAGGAAGCCCACATCATTATGGTTGTTATGTTTAATTGCATACGTACTGTTTAAAACAATATTTAACAAAACTTGGTTGATTTGATTGCCTACACAAGTTATCAAAGGAATAGCATTGAGTCTTTTGTCCACAACAACCATTTGCTTCACTTCCTTGTTTGCAACAAGCAAAGTGTTCTCGATACCTTCATTAAGATCGTATAAACAATACTCTTCTGTAGGATCTACATGGGAAAAAAATCTTAGTCCATTCACAATTTTTGAAACCCGTTGCAAGCCTTCTTCCATATCCTCAAGAAGCGCTTCAAGATCATCGACAATCTCATCCAAGGCATAATTTTGTTTGAGCATTTCAATCTCATACAATGCATTTTTAAATTGATCAAGATCATCCTTATGTGCATATAATATATCATAGGCTTTATAGAGTTGTGTTATTTCACCAATATTCTGCTTTAACATCCCTATATTACTCAGTATATAACCCAATGGATTATTGATTTCATGAGCAACACCTGCTGCCAACTGGCCAATACCAACCAGTTGTTCCTGCTGTATAATCTGAGATTCTGCAATTTTTAGCTGGTTGAGTGCGGCTTCAAGTTCATTGTTATAATTTATTAAGTCAGTTTCAGCTTTTAGTCTTTCAAATGCATGGCTAATAATCTCACCTGTAACCTTTAAAAGTGTCAAATCATCAGTATCCCAACTTCCCGTGGAAATCACATTGTCAAAACCGACAAAACCCTTTAGCTCTTGATGAAGCATAATCGGTAATACCAATATGGATTTAATGCTCTGCATCTCTAGAATTTCCTTTTCAGCAGCGGCTTCAATCGTTAACTTTGAGACATCATTAATTTCAATAATCTCACCTTTCTTAAGCTTTGAAATCCACCAAGGAAAAGTTTCAATCGGTATGCCTTTAAGATTATCAATTTCAGGTTCAATACCCTTTTGACACCACTCGAAGGTGTTGTCCATCAAAGTATTGTCACTGTTAAATTCAAAAACGTATGCTCTACTAGAATGACTAAAAACGCCTATATCCTTTAAAGATAACCTGATGGCTTCACTCACATCACTTACGGAGATGAACCTAGAAGAAATCAAGGCTATTAATTGTTCAAAGTCTAGCTTTCTAATCATTTTAACTTCCGTTTGCTTTCTTTGCTCAATTGACCACCACATTAGTGTTGCGCCAATTAGCAAGTCCCCTTCATAGATTGGCGAAAAAGACATTTCGTACCACTCTGTTTTGTTTTGACTAGCAAGTGTCATATTTAACTCAAAGGAAACTTGGTTGCCGGCCAAGGCACTTACAATTTTATCCTGAAATAATAACCTATTTTGGCTAGGCAGGAAATCTATTGCTGACATTCCGGCTTGAAGTGATTTTTTTGAAAAGTGATTCATATGCATTCGGGCATTGTCATTAAAGTGCATTACAACACCCTGTTTATTTATGATGACAACAGATTGAGTCAATGCATTTAATACACTTGACAATTTTGATTGACAAGTTGATGCCACATCGTTCATATACCCACCTCTATAAAAAGCGCTTATTCAGGTGGTATATACCCAATTATAAATATGCTAATAGGGTTTAAATCAATATTTTCATTTTAAAGACATAAAAGAGCCTATAAATTTTCAACAAATTGTATTTTTACCCCATCTGGATCTTTAACATAGAAAAATTGAATATGAGGATTTGGTTTTAAAATCTCACTTTCAAGTCTAATATTGTGGTTTTCGAGCAAAATCTTCATTTTTTCAAGTGATTCTACCTCGAATCCCAATGTTACAAATGGTGAATATTCGATATCCTTGAGTTCGCTATTATGGATTAATTCAACCTTTGTTTCGCCATCACCCAAAAAAGCAATTTCCACCTTGGGGCTAGCATTAAACCGTCTATCTATCCTTAATCCGATAATCTCTGTATAAAATTTTAAAGATTCTTCAAGATTACTCACCATTAATGTTGTCCAGCAAAATTTCATCTTTTCCTCCTCAATTTATAATGTAATATCTAAAACAGCAACGCCACAGGTACTTGCACCCTTTTTAATAGGTGTCGCTACTGTAATACAGTATTCATTTGTTATGCTTGATATATAGGGTTCAGAAATATAATCAACACCCTTTATGGTTTCAAAGTAAAAAGGTCTGTAGCTGACATCTATTGAATCCTTACCGACATCTTCACTAAAGTGATGCGCAATTCCTCTTTCATCAAGGAGTGCTGCAAACTCATAAGCATCATTGGTCTTTACAAAAGTCCTAATATCTGAATCTCTGAATTTAAGAACATTGTCGATATTCAACTGTTGAATAAAGGCCTTGTACAATTTTAAGCAGTTCTCAACTTTATCTCTTGTCATATTGTCTATTTTAATGCCGCTTTTGTGCTTAATGCTCATATTAAACAATTCATCCGATACGCTTTTAATAGAATTAATGGATCCTGTCATATCTGAAAGCGCATTCATCTGCTGATCGGATAGGGAAGACACTTCCTGAATATTGGCAGTAATGCTTTGATTTTCATTAAAAATAGCTTCAATCAAATGACTTACTTTTTCTGAACTCTGTTTTTGATCATCAATCTTTTGAAACATAATAGACAGTTGACTCATGCTTGTGTTCATAACTTCATTAAGTTCTTTTATACTTCTACTGCTCTCATCTGCAAATGCAATGTTCATTTGTGCCGTATCTACACTTCTTGCTAAGGAAGTGGCAATTTCTTTTGTTTGATTAACCACTGAACCAATGATACTGGCAATGGAATCTGTGGAAGAATTGGACTCCTCAGCCAGTTTTCTAACTTCTTCTGCAACCACCGCAAAACCTCTACCAGCTTCACCAGCTCTGGCTGCTTCAATAGAAGCATTTAATGCAAGTAAATTGGTTTGTTCTGATATACCCGTAATAATTTGAACTATACCTTCAATCCGTTTCATATTGGCTTCTAGGTTTGCAATTTTTTCTGCCTCTGTCTTAATCATAGCGGCACTAGTCTTTGTTCCCTCAATAATCTGATGGGTTTTAACATTGACATCCTTCACAATTTCAAGCATTTCATTTGTTGATTTCTCTGTGAGCTCACCATTTGACTTCACTTCAAGTAAATTTGCCATCATATTGTCAGACGTTTCCTTAGTCAAAAGAGATTGTTGGGCAGTTGCTTCAATTGCCTTTGCAATCTCAGTAATATTTTCATTTATGCCTGTATAGCTTGTTTCTAATGCCCCATATTGATCACGAGTCGTATTAACTTCCTTATGAAGTTTCTCTGATGTAATGACGACCTGACCTAAATTGATTTTCATATCTTTACTCATCTTGTCAATTGCATCAACAAGTTTGTGCATTTCTGCATATGTCCCCTTATGGAGCTTATAGGAAATATTTCCCTGTTCAATTTCCCTTGTATATGCCGTTAAATAATCAATTTGCTTCCTTATGCGATTGTGAACAATACCAGATAAAAAAATAGCCCCTAAAACCAAAGTCATTGAAATGATTACGATTGAACCCTGAAAGTAATATTGAAATACAGATGCAACGCCCATTACAATCAAGGTGCTAAAAAAAGTCATTCCTAAAAATTTGAACTTCATAAGTCCCCCCTGTTTTGATTGTTTAAATATGTAACTTCCCTCAAATCTAATATGGTACTTTATCATTAATTCGCCACAATTAGTCAAAAGTCCTTTGTTCATTTTAATATAATTAACTGCTTTTTTATTTCTGCTATAATTTGCGATTTACACAATACTAATCCTAATACCATCTCCTTGTAACTAATGATATACAATAAAAAAAGCACTCGACTATGATGCTGAATATCATAGTCAAAGTGCTTTCTATAGAGGAGATTACTCACTTTTAAGAGTAATGTTAAGCTACTTTATTAGCCTTCTCTAATTGTTTCTTAGCATTTTCTTCATTCTTTTTAAGGTTTTCCATCCATAAATCAGCATTTTTGATGCCTAATTTTTCAGGATTGAAAACTGGGTTTAAGCCTTGCTTTCTTTGTGCTTCGTAATCTTTAAGTGTTGCAACACCAACCTTAGTTAAAAGTAAAATTGCAACGATGTTTAACCAAGCCATTAAACCAACACCAACATCACCAAGCGCCCAAACAGCACCTGCTGAGTTAATAGCACCAACGAAAGTCATTAAAAGTAATGCAACTCTAGCTACGTTGAAAACTAACTTATGATTTTTAGAATTTCTAGCAACATATGCAACGTTTGATTCTGCATAGTAGTAGTAAGCCATTAAAGTTGTAAAAGCAAAGAAGAATAATGCGATTGCAACGAAACCTTTACCAAAGCCAGGAACAAATGAGTCAAGCGCCATTTGTGTAAATGCAGGACCCGGAGATACGCCTGGAACGTTCTCAACAAGTACGTTACCAGCAGTATCATAGATATTGTACATACCAGTGATTAAGATCATGAATGCAGTTGCAGAACATACGAATAATGTATCTACGTAAACTGAAAATGCTTGAACTAAACCTTGTTTAGCTGGATGTGTTACTTCAGCTGCAGCTGCTGCCATAGGACCAGTACCTTGACCAGCTTCATTTGAGTAAATACCACGCTTAACGCCCCACATAATCGCTTGTCCAATAACAGCACCTGTAGCTGCTTTTGCACTGAATGCGTGTGAGAAGATTAAAGCGAAGATTGCAGGAACTTGAGAGATATTTAATACGATGATGATCACAGCAACGATAATGTAAGCAATCGCCATGAAAGGAACGATAATTTCTGCTGCTTTACCAATTCTCTTAACACCACCAAAGATGATTAAGCCAAGTAATGCTGCAACAATTGCACCTGTAACAGGTGTAGGAATATTAAATGCAGTGTTCATTGCAGTTGCAATACTGTTTGCTTGTACCCCTGGTAAGAAGAAACCACATGAGATAATAGCAGAGATTGCAAATAAAACTGCATACCATTTTTGACCAAGACCTTTTTCGATGTAGAATGATGGACCCCCACGGAACTCACCATCCATTTTAACTTTGTAAACTTGTGCAAGTGCTGCTTCAATGTATGCTGATCCAGCACCAAGGAATGCAATAGCCCACATCCAGAATACAGCACCCGGACCACCAAATCCGATTGCAGTTGCAACACCAGCGATGTTACCTGTACCAACACGGCCACCAAGAGCCATTGCAAAACTTTGGAAAGAAGAAACACCTGATTCAGAGCTGTTGTCTGTAAAAAGTTGTTTTACCATGTCCTTGATAAGTCTTACTTGTGGAAACATCATGATGAATGAGAAGAAAACCCCTGTACCTAAACAAAGATACACTAAATAATTAGACCAAATTAAATTGTTCAACACGTTAACGATATCGTTGAATGACATTTTGTTACCCCCTATAAAGTTTTTATTTCATATCTGCAGTAAATTATAAATATATTTCATAATTATCTGCACCCTATATAAGAGCAAATGTCATGCCAAGTTTAAATATTACGGTTTTTCAACATTTCTGTAATATGTTTGTTACAAAAAACGAGAAATAAATTTCTCGTCGGGAAATTTATTTCTCGTTTTTGCCCTTGTAACGCTCAATATCTATTTCTAATTCTTGAATTTTATTAAACAATTGTCGCCTTGTAATATCTAAGAGTTCAGCGGCTTGGGTCAGATGACCTTCCGTGTGCTTTAATATGCGTTCAATATATTGTTTTTCTGACTGACTTCTAAAAGCCTTTAACGTTTGAATTTGAAATTGTGTCTTATTTTTTTGCTCCAGGTATAAATCTGATTTTTTTAAGATCCCATCTGTTGAAAGCACGATTAAACGCTCGATCATATTTTTAAGCTCTCTTATATTTCCTGGGTAATCATACTGAAGGAGATAATCCATCAAATCGTCTTCCACTGAACGAATGGTTTTTTTCATATCATTTGCAAGTCTAGACATAAAGAAATGAACCATTTGAGGTATATCTTCACGCCTTTCTCTAAGGGGTGGTATTTCAAGTGCAAAAGTACTGATTCTATAGTAGAAATCCTCTCTAAAGAGGCCGTTTTGTATCATATCAGTAATGTTTCTATTCGTCGCACAAACTAGACGAAAATCAACATCAATTAGTCGATTGGAACCGATGCGTTCAATATGCTTATTATCAAGCACCCTCAGCATCTTAACCTGCATATCTGGTGTGGCATCACCAATCTCATCTAAGAACAGCGTGCCGCCTTCTGCAGATTCGAACTTTCCAATTCTCGTCTCTGTTGCACCTGTATAGGCACCTTTTTCATGACCAAATAGCTCCGATTCCAAAAGTGTTTTAGAATATGCATGGCAATTGACAGGGACAAAGTTTTTATCTTTACGTGATGATTTTTCATGAATATAGGCTGCAAAGGCTTCCTTCCCCACACCCGATTCTCCGAGTAACAGGATATTGGCATTACTATCTGCAACCTTATCAATCATATCGATTATTTTTTTCATCTTGGGATTTTTAGACATCATTAAATACTGTCCTTTAACCGCTGGCTGATTCATCTTTAAAGATAATTCCGCAATTTTCTTCACTTTCTTAACTTCAAACAATAGTTCTTCTGGGTCATGAGATTTAATATAATAGGAAAAAGCACCCTTTTTTATAGCATCAATTGCATTTTTAATACTACCATAACCTGTGATTATGATAACTTCCGTATCCACATGATCCATTTTGATTTTTTTTAGCAATTCAAAGCCATCGAGATCCTGCATAAAAAAGTCGCTGATTACTAGGTCATAACTTTCTTGTTCAAGCATCTCAAGGGCAATCATGGAGCTGGTTGTCGTCTTAACCTGATAATGCTCCCCTTCTAAAATCAACTTCAAAACATCACAATAATGTTGTTCGTCATCCACGATTAGTATTCTGAATCTGCTATTCTGCATTTTTAAGCCTCATTGTCTTTCTTTAACTGAATTTTGAAAATGGTTCCCTTACCAACTTTAGATTTAACCTCAATCTTACCACCGATCTTATTTAACTCATTATACACGATATAGAGACCAAGACCAGTGCCTTCACCAACTTCTTTTGTGGTGAAAAACGGATCAAAGAGTTTTTCTTTAGTCTTTTCAGATATACCCATTCCATTGTCAATTATACTGATAGATGGTCCATTGGGATTGTTTTTCAACCAAATGGTTAACTGACCACCTTTTGGCATGGCATCTATCGCATTATTTATCAGGTTAATCAAGATATGCTTAAGAGATTCCTCCTGTATGTTCACTTCGACATCCTCAAGGATAAGATGACATCTCATATGACTTTTATTCATGAGTTTTTCATTAAGCTGAATTACATTTTCAATTACCGGTTTTAAATGCGTCCTCTTGGTTGAATCATCTGACAGCCTAGAGAAATTTAAAAGATTATCAATAATCGACGATGCTTTGTCTACTGATTCTTCAATGACAGATAGGGATTGATTCAATATTTTTTCGTCATTGTGATTTCTTTTTAAGAGAAAGGCATAGTTTCGAATAAGTCCAAGTGGATTTCGAATTTCATGGGCAACGCCAGTTGCTAACTGTCCGATGGCTGACATTTTATTGTCATGAAGAAGTCTTGCCTCATTGACCTTTTTATCCGTGACATCCTCAAACATGAGAAGAGTTGTTTCCTCAGCTTGATCTTCGTACTGTATATGATATGGCATAACCCAGTAGGTTCTGCCCTTTATAATTTGTTCACTACCCTCATGACGAACAATCCACTTTTCTTTTGTCTCAGTAGATATACCAGGGATTACTGTTTTTAGTTCAATCCCCTCACTGCTTTCTTTTAAATTGAACAAGTCATAAAACAGGGCATTTGCAGAAATTACTTTTAAATCATTTGATACCACCACGATGAGATAACTCAATCCATCCAAAATCGTTTGTAAGTTATTTTTGCTTATTTTCAATGCGTTGGTATGCTCATCCACTGCCTTTTTTAGCTCAAGGTTCCAAATTAAAATCAGAACGACAATCATTGAAGCAATGGTGGAAACTGCAATGACGACTATTGTAAACTGTCTAACACTATTATCATTATCAATAGGTGTTGAAATGCCAAACCATTTCTGTTGGATCTTGTTGATAATCTTTTTTTGATTTAATGCATAAATCCCTTTATTGATAATAGTCTGTAATCTCTTCTCATCCATTGGCAAACTCAAGACTGAAGGGAGTTCATAGATTGGTTCATCAACAATCCTGTAATCATCTGACAAACCGTATAACCCCATGAAGTAACTAATAACAGGTTCATCTCCCACGGTTGCATCAACTTCGCCATTGATCATTCTTTTGATATTTTCCTCATAGTCCACACCAAAGACATATTGAACACCCTTAACATTATTTTTTAGGTATTCATGCATGTAATCACCATTTTGAATGCCCACGCGCTTGTCTTTTAAGTCAGCAGCATTGTGGATTGATGTATTGCTCTTTGGAACAAGTATAACCCCACGCTGATAATAGACCGGATCAGAGAACAGATAAACTTCAGACCGCTCTTTTGAAGGATACATGTCACATATATCTGTCTTACCCTCCTTTAAGGCTTGAAGAGCTTCCTCCCAAACCATAGGATGGAACTGAATCTCTGTTTCAAGTTCAATGGAAAGGGCTCTTAAATAATCGATAACGATCCCTTTATATTGCCCTGTTTCTTTATCAAAATATCTTAGGGGCGGTGAATTGTTATCTGAAGCATATATAATAGGACCATGCTCTTTTAAATAAACCTTGTCTTCCAATGTAAGCTGATGAACCCCTAAGAAATATTGAAATACATTCATATGATAGGTTGACATGGTAAACTGATCCATCAACACCAAACTCATAATCATTAAGATTGTCCCCATTAAGATTAACTTACGCCTCATGCTGCCCCCAACTCATTACAATACCAATTCAACCTTATCAATTTCTTTTTTAATAGCTTCATCGCCTGCAAATGTATTCATCTTACCACCTATCAGTGCGTATTTTGAACTGATATGGCCACCTTTATCTTCAATACATTTTGAAATATGTCCATGTACTTGACTGCTGTTCTTAAGATCTTCAAACATTTGGAAGGTGATGATTGTAACAGATTTATGATGCCAATCCATATTTTCGACAAATGCGTTAATTGCCGGGACACCGTTACTTGCCCATATTGGCCCCATCAAAACAATGTGATCATATGCTTCAGCAATCTTCCAGGGTTGACCCACAAGCTTTGACTTGCCTTTTAAAATTGCCTGAACAAAATTGCCTTTATGGATCTCTTTCAGTTCAATGATATCCAAATGCCATTTCTCACTTAACTTGAGCGCCCCTGATTTTGTATTACCATGTTTTGAAAAAAATACGATTAGACCTGATGACATCATGTCCTCCCCGAGTCGCAAGGACTCTCTTAGAATAAGCTTTACCGTTAGTATAATGCGAATTAAATGGCGATACAACCATTTAAATGAGATATGGCATGAAAATAATAAGACCAATTACAAGTGCAATTAATGAAATGATCAAAACGGCTCCTGCCGCCATGTCTTTTATCAAGCCTGCCTTCAAATTGTAGTCAGGAGAAATAAAGTCCACAATATTCTCCACTACAGTGTTAAAAATCTCTGCTGTCAAAACAGCTCCTGAACATAAGAGCACGAGGATCCAATCTTGTCTTGAAATTTTTAGAATCACAGACATGACAATTGTAACCATAAAGCCCACTGTCATATATTTGAAGTTTCGCTCTGTTTTAAAAACCGCTATCAATCCATTAATTGCACAAATAAAGGCTTTTATTTTCATATATTTCTCCTATTCAGAAATTTAACATTACTCTGATGCCATTCCTCAAAAGCCCAAGACGGCAAATGAATTTCAAAATCCGGATTTGATTTTAGCTCTAGAAGTCCATTAAAATAGCCTATATGGTCTTCTACAACTTTTAATTTTTCATCAAGATCAAGCAATGGCATTCCATGAGAAAGCAATAACAGTTCATCCTTGTTTGCCCTAATAATATCTAGACTCTTAAGGTAACCTTCAATATCACCATCTAATGATATATAGGGACAAGTTGTACGATTATCGACATCCCTCATTATGAGATCGCCCACGTGAATAAAAGCATTGTCTATTTCAATTAAAATACTGTCTTCACTATGAGATTTCGAGTCATGAATTTTTATAACATGTTGTTCAAAATTAAATGAATCGCCTGATTTTAAAAGATGCGTCGGTTTGAAATATTCCGTATCTACATCCCAAACTTCTGAACATCTTTTATAATTACCTATGTAGTGCTCAGAGCAATATACGAACTTAGGTTTAAATGCTGAAATACCTGCTGCATGATCAGGATGATAATGTGACAACAATACTCCTTCCACTGAAATACCATTCTCGCTTAATATTTCTGATATGCCGTTCGCTTGGACAAAATAGCCAGCGTCTATCAGGAGTGCCTTTTCCTTGGAATATAAAACAGTAATGTTTATATCTAAGTTAGGGCTTTCGATATCCTTCATCACGAATATTTCTATGTTATCATTAATTTTCTCTCGTCGTCTTAGTAGATCCTTATTCATAGATTAACAACGGGTTCACTTTAGAACCGCTCTCCTTTAAAATTTTTAATGTATTTCTATCTAATGCTATAAGAATATCATAGCACAGATTTTTAATTTTTTTTTGCTTTCATATTACTAAATCATTACATTTTAAAAACCCTAAGCCATTGGAACTTAGGGTTTTTAAATCTTGCATAATGCACGTTTACTCAGATTCTGGCCATTTGTACATCTCATATTGATAAAAGTCTAGTGGTTTAAAACCAAGCTTGATTACAAACGCCAAGATACTGGCTCTGTTTATAAAACTGATATTCACGACCTCCAAGGAGAGTGTCCTTTTTGCATAAGCCAACAAGGCTGTGGCAATTCCCTTAAACCGATATTCGGGCCTTGTCCATAAATGATATATTTTACCGTTTTCATCAATGGTTATGAATCCAATCAATTGAGTTCCATTATAGACACCAAAGTAATTGATTTTACTGAGCTGGTCCACATAATCAAAAGTATTTTGCCAATTTATTGGTTCAAGCTCAGATATATTGATGTGCTTCATTAAAGTTTCCCTACTTAATAGGTCAATTTGATAGTGGTCTGATGTTACTGGTAAATGACCGTGATGAGAATAATACTGAATTTCATAGACCTTATAATAACCCTTATCCTTATAAAAATTTATGGCCCGATCATTTCCAACAATCACCTCAAGCATCATTTGTTGACAATTCTCAGCAACCGCCATTTCTTGATGTAAACGCATCAATTCATCACTGATGCCTTTCCCCCTGTAATTAGGTGCGATGCAAATCGCCCCACATCTCATGGTTTTTACACCCTTGTATATTTTAATACCACCCATAACAATCCCAATGGGAATTTCATCATCTAAGGCAACTACAGTATATTTTCGCTCATTATCTTCTGGACCAAAAAAACGTGCGATAAAATCCGGTTGTGACATTGTAAACTTCATAATATAGTCAGAAAAACCAATACTGAAAGCTTTAAAAATATTGGCATCAGTGGTCTCTGTTCCCTTTAAATACTGAATCATGTGCTGGTCCTCCTCTAATTCAAAGTCGACAAAATTGTCTTTAGATATAGGGACATCATTTCTTTTGACATTTCAATGCCCATAACTGTATTGGTATAAATCATGCCATCAAGTGTGGCAATCATTACATATAAAGTAGACTCTATGTCAATATCAGGCCTGAGCTCTCCTGACTTAATCCCCCTTATTAGGATGTCCTCTAAAAGTTGGTAAAATCGATCATATCGTTCTTTTGCAAGACTTTTAAGCTTTGGATCTCTTGTTAAAATGGCCCAAAACTCAAATGAAAATCTCGCTGTCATAATACTCTCTTCTTCCTTTAAGCTTTCAAGAATCATCAATATATACTTTTCAAAAAAAAGGCTTAC
>NZ_JBVBZF010000073.1:0-13727 GCF_057447755.1 Fusibacter sp.
ACTTTATATACCACACCACGTGACATTAACTATCCAAACCGATTCAAAATGTTTGAACCCCTATCGGATTTGATTTACTATAAGGGCAATAAAGCACTTTTGAATTCTGAAAAGTCAGTTGCGGTTGTAGGGACGAGAAACCCCTCTATATATGGTAAGAAAGTCGCCATGGCCTTGGGGCGTTTTCTTGGGGAGCAGGGTATCAACGTGGTAAGTGGTTTGGCGCTTGGTATCGACGGAATCGTACATGAGGGGGTTTTAAGTGTTGGGGGAAAGACAAGTGCTGTTTTGGCCTCTGGTGTGAATCGTGCCTATCCTTCAAGCCACAAGCGATTATATCAAGCTATTTTGGAATCAAATGGCCTTATAATTTCAGAAAGTCCTTTATGTGAACAACCCATGAAATATCACTTTCCCTTGAGAAATAGATTGATCAGCGGGATGGCAGATGCCATCGTAATTGTGGAGGCTTCAGAAAAAAGTGGTAGCTTAATTACAGCAAGGTATGGGCTGGAACATGGACGTGTGATTTTTTCAGTACCGGGTAATATATATCAAAATAATGCAAGGGGAACCAATCAGTTAATTTATGATGGGGCCATCCCACTTATTGACTTTGAAGACATTATTTCATGCATGAACTGGGAAAAAGAAAAAAAATTTACAAATACAAATATGTGCGAATTATCAGAAAATTCTAGACGCGTCTATAAAATGCTTGGTGAAAATAAAAGAGCAAGAATTGTGGATTTACAACACTTTCTAAGGGTTGATATGGGTGTGGTTAATGCTGTTATTGCGGAATTGGTATTCAATGAGTGTTGCGAATTTGTCAGTATTGACGAGATACAAATAAAGTAGAAAAGACTTGACAAGATAGGTAAATATATATAAATTTATTAGGTACAGTTGATAACCACAACTTGAATATAATTTGGAGTGTTGATATATGTCCTATAATTTAGTAATTGTTGAATCCCCAGCTAAAGCAAAAACCATCGAAAAGTTCTTGGGAAAGAACTTCAAAGTGGTTGCCTCTATTGGTCATGTCCGTGACTTGCCAAAGAGTAAAATGGGAGTAGACATTGAAGATGACTTTGATCCGAAATACATTAATATAAGAGGTAAAGGTGATTTAATCAAATCCCTTAAGACAGCAGCTAAAAAAGCGGATAGAGTTTATCTTGCAACTGACCCCGATAGAGAAGGCGAAGCAATCGCTTGGCATCTCGCCTTTATTTTAGGAATTCCTAATGATGAGGCTTGTAGGGTCACTTTTCATGAGATAACAAAAGAGGCTGTGAAAACCGCTGTTAAAAATCCTAGAGAGATTGATATAAATTTAGTTGATGCTCAACAGGCAAGAAGAGTGCTAGATCGACTCGTTGGCTACTCTATTAGTCCAATTCTATGGCGTAAAGTCAAGAAAGGATTAAGTGCAGGTCGAGTTCAATCTGTTGCAACAAAATTAATCTGTGATCGTGAAAGAGAAATATTGGCATTTATGCCTAAAGAGTTTTGGAAAATTGAACTTAAAACTTTAAAAGCGAGTAAAGATCCTATTTCGTTTGAGTTTTACGGTGATGATTCCGGTAAAATTGAATTGGAAAACGAAAAGCAGGTTGATGGGATTATAAAGTCGATGGCTTCAGAAAAGTGCCATATAACTTCTGTAGAAACTAAAAAGAAGTTTAGACATCCAGCCCCGCCATTTATTACGAGTTCTTTGCAGCAGGAAGCATCAAATCGATTTGGTTTTACCACTAAGAAGACCATGATGCTTGCACAGCAATTGTATGAAGGGATCAATGTAAAAGGCAGAGGCGCAATTGGTTTAATCACTTATATGCGTACAGACAGTGTTAGAATATCAGATGTTGCAAAAGATAGCTGTAGAGCGCTTATTTCTGAGCAATTTGGTGCAGAATATCTTGGTGGTGAAGAAAAGAAGGCAAAAGTCTCAAAAGCCGCACAAGATGCGCATGAAGCAATTCGTCCTACTTACGTTGACTTGTCACCAGAGACCATTGAAGAATCACTCTCAAAAGATCAGTATAAACTTTATGATCTTATATGGTCTAGATTCGTAGCATCTCAAATGGCAAGTGCTGAGTTTGAAGGCCTTTCAATTGAAGCAAAGGTTGGTTCATATCTCTTTAAAACCACAGGAAGTAAACTTATTTTTGATGGTTTCTTAAAGGTGTATACTTTTAGCAAGCAAACAGACAAGTTGTTGCCTGAATTAGGCGTTGATGAAGTTCTTAAGGTTCAAGCCTTTGACAAAACACAGCATTTTACACAACCACCTGCTAGATTTACAGAGGCATCATTGGTTAAAGAAATGGAAGAGAAGGGCATTGGTAGACCGAGTACCTACGCACCTACAATTTCAACCATTTTGAGCAGAGGCTATGTGGAAAAAGATAAGAAAAATCTAAAACCGACTGAGCTTGGTTTTATTATTGATGAAATAATGGGCGAATATTTCGCGACGATTGTTGATGTTACTTTTACAGCAAACATGGAACAACGCTTTGACGGTGTTGAAGAGGGCTCTGAATTATGGAAACAAGTTATTAAAGATTTCTATGGTGATTTTGATCCGCTTCTTAAAAATGCCGATGAAGCGATTGAAAAAGTGGACTTGACTGAGGAAACGGATATCCCTTGTGATAAATGCGGTGAAATGATGTTGATAAGACATGGCCGTTATGGAAAGTTCTTAGCGTGTTCAAATTACCCTGAATGTGACAATACTAAGCCGATTTTAAAATCACTTGGCATTAAGTGTCCTGAGTGTGAAACTGGCGAAATAATAGAAAGAAAAACCAAGAAATTAAAGAATTTTTATGGTTGTTCTGAGTTCCCAAAATGTAATTTTGTATCATGGGACCAACCCGTTGATAAGAAATGTCCTAAATGTGGTGATATCCTTGTTCATAAGAAAACGAAAAAACAGGATTTTATAAAATGTCATAACGCAAATTGCGATTATAAAGAAGAAAATTAAGGAGGAAAGAATGCTTAACAGTAATATATTAAATAAAATGAGACGACTCAATGGCATTTTGCAGACATCTGGTGCATCGCATTTATCTTTTCAGGATCTATGCCATACTATGATGAATATATTGGATTCAAACGTATATGTAGTAAGCAAAAAAGGCAAAATTTTAGGTGTGAGTTTATATGACCACGAAGACAGCGCAGTCATCAGTTCTGACGTTGGCGAAAAGTTTTTTAGCAGTGAAGACCACGAGGAACTAATGAAAATCAGTGAGTCAATGTTTAATGTCACTGAAGATAAACTCGTGAGTATCTTTAAAAATGATATCGACAGCTATTCTAAATTTGTAACGATCGTTCCAATCATAGGGAATGCCCAAAGAGTGGGAACGTTTATCATAGCAAGAAGAGAAGAAAGTTATTTAGAAGACGACTTAATTTTGGCTGAATATGCCGCTACAATCATCGGCCTTGAAATCATGCGTGCGAAGAGCGATGAGCATGAAGAGAGTGCTCGTAAAAAAGCAATCGTACAAATGGCAATCAGCACACTTTCTTATTCTGAGTTTGAAGCGATCATCAACATTTTTGAGGAGTTGAACTCTGAAGAAGGTCTATTGGTTGCAAGTAAAATTGCTGACAAAGCAGGCATTACAAGATCTGTTATAGTCAATGCGCTTAGAAAGTTTGAAAGTGCTGGTGTAATTGAAACGAGATCATTAGGAATGAAGGGCACTTATATTAAGGTCTTAAATGATTGTCTATTGGTAGAACTTCAAAAGTTAAAAAATTAATCTTATCAGAATTTGATAAAAGCATTCTTTAGTTAATAAGTATTAAATATAGGATTGTCCATTCGTGGACAATCCTTTTTGTCTTAATAGGTATGAAGCGTACTTTGGAATGCCTTTTATGGATTAGAATATGGCTGACAATTATAAAAAATAATTTTGAATTTAAAAGCATAAGGCGCAATCATAATTATTATATAAGAAATAAGTCCTAAAAATAATGAATATAGGCATCAATCTGTTAAAAACGCTTTATTTTCTACAATATATGGGTTAAAATAAAAACTAGAGAGGTATATGTTGTGTTATGCAATTTGTCTATGCTATAAAATGCATATTTTGATATATTTAATATTTTTGTGATAGATACCGATAAGTAAATTATCAAAGCGTAAAGGGGTGTAAGCATGTTTAAGAGTTCATTTAATTATATTAACTTAATGAATAAAGCACTTGATGGTTCATGGATGAAAAATAGTGCCATTGCAAATAATATTGCCAATGTAAATACACCAGGCTACAAAAAAGACACTGTAAATTTTGAAGATGTTTTGCGATCTGAAATGAATTTGAACTCGAGTGTGAATATGACAAAAACCAATGCAAGACACATGGACCCATATAATTCAGGCACAATCGTCACAGAGAAAGTACAAGATACAAGCTACAGAGTGGACGGCAATAACGTCGATATAGATGTTGAAAATGCTGAACTCGCAAAGAACACGATCTATTACAATTCTCTGATTACTGAAATAAATGGGCAGTATAATCGCCTAAAAACGGCATTGAGAATCAACAAGTAACCTATTTGATGTTTCCATAAGAGAGGTGCAAAATGAGTTTTTTTAATTCGATAAATGTAAGTGCCAGTGGTCTAACTGCTGAGCGTTTGAGAATGGATCTGATTTCCGAAAATATTGCAAATGCGAATACCACAAGAACTGCGAGTGGTACACCCTACAGACGAAAAATTGCAATCTTTAGAGAGCAAGAGCCCGATGCGTTTGCAATAGCACTCGGCAAGGCAAATAATGCCTTTCAAACCGGAAACGGAGTTGAAATTGCAGGGATCTCAGAAGATCAGTCGCCGTTCAAGAAAGAGTATAATCCAAACCACCCAGATGCAGATGCAGATGGTTTCGTCAGCCTGCCAAATGTTGAAATTGTCAACGAAATGATTAATATGATTTCAGCATCAAGGGCATATGAGGCAAATATTACTTCTATTGGCAATACGAAAAGTATGGCCATGAGAGCACTAGAGATTGGTAAATAAGGGGCGTGAGTTAAATGGCAATATCACCACTTAATAATTCGATAATACAAACCAATCAAAAATTGATTGATGTCAACAAGGAACTCAAAGACAATGGCCTCAATTTTCAAGATTTGTTGGTGGGGAATTTACAAAAGGTTAGTGACTATCAAGTCGAATCTGAGAAGATGGACACCTTGTTCGCTTTAGGCGAGATCGATAATATCCACGATGTGACAATTGCGGGTATGAAAGCGGATTTGACCATCAACTTAGCTGTTGAGGTAACAAATAAGGTATTAGCAGCATACAATGAAATCATGAGATTACAATTATAAAAAAGATAAATTATCACTTTATGGGGTGCGTTAATGGGAGATTTATTAAATAGAATCCGTGAAAGGATTACAACCTTCTATTCTGGCTTAAACCGAAATAGAAAAATTATGTTGATATCGGGAATTGTCTTGGCGGTCCTTGCGGTTACTTTTCTAATATTAACACTCACGAGAACTGAATATGTTGAAATAGCAAGAGGTGTAACACCAGTTGACGCCCAAGCTATTACAGCGAAATTAGATGAACTGGGGATTTCTTGGAAAGATGAAAATGATGCCTCAGTTATTCTTGTGCCCAAAAGTGATGTTTCAAAAGCCAGAATGGAATTGGCTGTTCAAGCTCAGGCAAGTAACTTTAGCTGGTCTGATGTCTTTAGTAATGAATCAATTACCATGACCTCTCAAACGAGAGATCAGATGTACATTCAAGCCACTGCAGCAGCTGTGGAGAGGTCCATCGAAACCATTACTGCTGTGGATGATGCCACAGTAATTTTGCAGATTCCGAAGGATAGCAACTACTTTATGGCAGATAAGGTGATGTCAAAGGCGTCAGCTGTTTTAATGTTAAAGAAGGGCTATACCCTTGATGAAGCTCAGGTTAACGGCATTGTCAATTTGATGGTGAGTTCAGTTAAAGATTTGACACCTGAGAATGTTACCGTTATCGACAGTACAGGCGTTCAACTTAACAATCCTGAAAATAATGAGTCTTTTTCGGCCAACAGTCAATTTGATCTACAGGTTAAGACTCAATATCAAATTCAAAATGATTTAACGGTCTTCCTTGAAAAGTTATACGGTATTGGAAACGTTGAGGTTCAACCTCATATAACCTTAGATTTTAATCAACAGACTGAAACGCAACGTGTCTTTAGCCCGCCGATAGAAGGCGAAGTCAATGGCATGCTGAGAAGTGCCACTAAGATCACAGAAAATGTCGTAAATGGCACAGGCGCTGTTGGTGCACCAGGGACAGATACAAATGGTGGTACTGTAACGTCGACTGTGGAATCAGGAACAAATAATTCGTCATACCAAAAGGCAAGTGATACCTTAAATTATGAGCTTAACGAAATCTATAGGGAGATTGTTAAGGCTCAAGGTACGGTTACAGATATGTCAATTGGTGTTATTGTCAACTCTAAGTCGCTTGTGGACGGGACAATGACGGATGATCACTATAATGAACTGGTGGATCTAATTGCCATGTCAGCAGGCACTGGGCGAGATAATATTAGGATAGTCGTTCAAGAGTTCCCAGATCCAATGGCGAATTACGATGTCTATACTGGTACAGATACGACTGGCCTTGTGTTTGGTATTCCGTTATGGGCACTCATCTTAATTGCATTTATAACCTTGTCTGCTATAATTGCAACCATCATCATTATCAGAAGAAGCAGAGCTAAGAAAGCGGCACTTGAAGAAGAAGAAAGACAAAAAGCACAGCAAGTCAAAGCTCAACTTGAAGAGATTGGCGGCGAAGCTGAAGATAAAGGTAGTCCAAAATACCATATTGAAAAATTTGTGGATGCAAATCCAGAAGCGGCAACTGCTCTATTAAGGGCATGGCTCAATGAAGATTAGGAGGGCGTATGGCAACGAAAAAAGGTAAAATGTCTGGAAAAACGAAAGCCGCAATACTCCTAATCGCACTAGGACCAGAGCGGTCGGCAACACTCTTCAGTCATATGCATGACGATGAAATAGAAGAACTGACGCTTGAAATTGCGAATGTGAGTAAAATTTCTCCTGAAGAGCGTGAATCTGTGCTTGAAGAGTTCTATCAAGTTTGTCTTGCTCAAGAGTTTATTTCTGAGGGTGGTATCAATTACGCCAAAGAAGTACTCGAGAAAGCAATGGGCTCACAAAAAGCACTTGAAATCATCAACAAGCTTACTTCGTCATTGCAAGTTAAGCCCTTTGACTTTGTTAGAAAAACAGATGCAACTCAGTTGCTTAACTTTATACAGAATGAACATCCTCAAACCCTAGCGCTCATATTATCTTATCTCAATGCCAATCAGGCTGCTCAGGTGCTTTCGGCATTACCGCAGGAAAAACAGGCCGATGTTGCTCAGAGAATTGCAACCATGGAGAGTACGTCGCCTGAGATCATCAAAGAGGTTGAGCTTGTACTTGAGAGAAAACTGTCTTCTATGGTAACTCAAGACTACTCAGCAACTGGTGGTATCCAATGTATTGTTGATATCCTTACATCGGTTGATAGAGGAACTGAAAAATACATCCTTGAAACACTTGAAATTCAAAATGCAGAGCTCGTTGAAGAGATTCGTAAGAAAATGTTCGTATTCGAGGATATCATTAATCTTGACAGCGTTGGTATTCAGAGATTTATTCGTGAGGTTGATAACAGTGAACTCGCAGTTGCGCTTAAGGGTGCTACTGATGAAGTTAAGGAAATCATCTTTGCAAATATGTCAAAACGTATGTCTGAAATGCTCAGAGAGGACATGGACTTTATGGGACCTGTTCGTCTTAGAGATGTTGAAGAAGCACAACAGAAAATTGTTAATATTATTAGAAAACTAGAAGAAGCAAATGAAATCATTATCGCTAGAGGCGGAGGAGATGAGCTAATTGTCTAAGGTTTTTAAGTCCTCAAGGGTAATTCTAGATGATAAGGCATTTGTGCTTTCCACAAAAATTGAAAAAGCGACGGATCATAAAGAGACAGAGCTGGAAGAAGAATTGGCTGCCCACGTTGATATTAATCATACATTGGCAGCCAATGAAATAATTGAGGAAGCACGAAAAGAGGCAGAATCTATTTTAGATGAAGCAGATCTTGAGGCGGCAGAAAAATTAAAAACAGCACAGCAAAGCAGTGATAATATTATTGCTGATGCCTATGATCAGGCCAAGGGCATCATGGAGCAAGCGAGGAATCAGGGATATGAGGAAGGTTACGAAGCTGCTATGAGAGATAGTAGTGAAACTTCTAAAGCCATTGTAGATGAAGCGCTTGCCCTTAAAAATGAATGGTTGAAGGCAAAAGAAGTCTTGATGAAGGAATCAGAAAAAGAAATGATTGAGATTGTTCTAGAATCCATCGAAAAAATTCTGAACAAAAAAGTTGAAGAAGATGCTCATCTCATTGAAGCTTTGATTCAAGAGGCTGTTAAGCGCGTCAATAAAACTGAAAATCTTACCTTGCGCGTGTCCAGTGAAGATTATAGCCATGTGTTGAGTATTAAACCAATGATTGTTGCAATGACAGAGAAAGTTGATGATATCGAAATAAAACAAGATTCTTCACTAAAAAATGGAAGTTGCATCATAGATACGGATTCGGGCAGTATTGACAGTAGTGTCTGGACACAATTTGAGCAAATTCGAAAAATGTTTGAGGATCTTTTAAAAAGTGAGTAGGGATATATCATGATCGATTTGATGAAATACAAAAATGCCTTGAGGGACAACGCCTTGTTAAAATATAGTGGCCGTGTTTCTAAAATAATTGGACTCATGATCGAATCTATAGGACCGGCTGTTGAAATAGGGGAAGTGTGTGAAATTTACCCTATTAAAAACGGACCACCTTTAAAGGGCGAAGTTGTTGGCTTTAAAGATGACCGAGTCCTTTTAATGCCTTTAGGCGATATGGCCGGTATTGGACCGGGTAGTAAAGTCATTTCCACAGGACATGATTTACAGGTGGATGTTTCGGATGATTTACTGGGGCGAATTTTAGACGGTCTGGGTAACCCGATAGATGGGCTTTATAAGCCAAAGGCAACATATAAATATCCGGCCAATAATAATCCGCCGAACCCACTAGAGCGTGATAAGATTGAATCGCCAATGCCACTGGGGATTAGAGCGATTGATTCACTTTTGACCTGTGGTAAAGGGCAGCGGATTGGTATATTTGCTGGTTCAGGTGTAGGTAAAAGTACCCTGCTTGGTATGATTGCAAAGTTTACTCAAGCTGATATTAATGTTATCGCACTGGTTGGCGAGCGTGGTAGAGAAGTGCGTGAGTTCATTGAAAACGATTTGGGCGAGGATGGCTTAAAGCGATCGGTTGTTGTTGTGGCGACATCAGATCAACCTGCACTTGTAAGGGTAAAAGCAGCTTTAATTGCCACTTCGATTGCAGAATACTTTAGAGATCAAGGGAAAAACGTCGTTTTGATGATGGATTCTGTGACCCGTTTTTCAATGGCGCAAAGAGAAATTGGACTTGCAATAGGAGAACCGCCTGTTACGAGGGGGTATACACCGTCTGTATTTGCGGTCCTCCCAAGATTGCTCGAGAGGGCAGGGAATTCATCCGTTGGTTCCATAACGGGATTGTATACGGTTTTAGTAGATGGTGATGACTTCAATGAACCGATTTCTGATGCTGCCAGAGGTATTCTGGATGGTCATATTATTTTGACTAGGAAGCTCGCCTCTTTAGGGCATTACCCGGCGATTGACATATTGGAAAGTGCAAGCCGTGTCATGCCAAATATCATAGATGAGCAACATCTTTTGGCTGCCATGCGCTTTAAAGAAATTTTAGCGGTTTACAAGGGTTCTGAAGACCTTATTAGTATAGGTGCATATGCAAAAGGAAGTAATCCTCATATTGATTTGGCCATCAGCAAAATTGATGATTTCAATAATTTTTTAAAGCAGAGAACCAATGAAAAAACAGAGTTCAATGATGTTATTCAAAAAATGGAAGCGCTTATACTTTAATAAGCCCAGGGTTAATTTATGAAAAAGTTTAGATTCAGATACGAGAGCGTATTAAAAATGCGACTTGATAAGGAAGAAAATCTCAAAAACGACTTGGCGAAGCAGGTTCAAAAGAGACAGGTCATATTAGACCGCATTGATAAACTTAATGCGAGCCTCGACCAATATTCAATCTGGATTCAAGATGGCCTAAGAGAAGGCCGCAAAATGGCATATCATGAAATTGACCAAGGAAAGAAATATTATAAAAAACACATTAAAGAACAAATGCAGTTGTTGAAATCCGTTGAAGTTGAAATCGAACGAATTAAAGCCTTGCTTATTGAAGCGATGAAAGAACGCAAGGTCATGGAGAAGGTTAAAGAAAAAGATTTTCAGACCTATATAGAAGAGTTTAACAAGGCGGATGCAAAGGTTATAGAAGAAATTGTGAACTACAAGAATAATAAAAAAGAAGGTGATGAATAATGGCAGAAAAACAACCAGTTCAACAAGTAGATGAAAACAGTGCAGAAGAATCTAAAAAAAGTGGTGGCAAGTTGGGTTGTTTAATCGTTTTACTAATATTATTTATTACGCCTGTTCTTGCAGTTGGAACTTTATATTATTTCAATAAGGATTTTAAATTAAGTGTAAATGGTGTTATGTCACAAGTGCCTGGACCTGTGGGACAGTATTTTGATAATTTTCCAACACAGGCTGAAGAAATGTCAAAAATTAGAACTATTTCTGACTACATGCTGACAATTACCGAAGATCGTGCAGTAGATAAGCTACTTGTTTTAAGGGGTGAAGATGCCAAGGCCTACGATGAAGTCATTAAGGATATGATTCGAATTAATCCCAATAAAACTAAAAATATTCTTGAAACCATCAGGGGACTGGGGCTCAGCAAAGATGCTGTAATAACAACCGTTCAAAAGATTGAGGAGGAGAAGGCTGCCGATATTAAATCTAATGCAGATTATATTGCTTCATTGCCAGTCTCTTCTGCCATGATTGAAATTGATAAAGTAATTGCGGCCTCTATCAACGGCCATAAAGATGCAGCCTTGTTGTTTGAAAACATGTCTGATCAAGATGCTGAAAAAATATTATATCGATTAGACGAAGTAGATCGCAATAAGATATTTTCATTCCTAAGTGAGAATAAAAATTTAAGTATTAAGCAAAAGCATAACGAAATTGAACGCAAGAACACAGAGCTTGTACAGGTCGCAAGCGTTTATCGATCAGAAAATCCTTCAACACTTATAAATACAATCGGTGACACCAAGGCTTATACCATTGATGAGCTTGCTGTAATCTATAAAAATATGGGGCCTATGAAGGCTGGTGAAGTACTCGCCAAGTCATCAAATGATACTTTTGTTTTTCAAGTTATTGAGAAAATGAAAGAAAATGAATTGCTCAATGAAAATGTTGATAATATTACGCCAGATGTCTTAAAATCGTTAAAGATTTATAGAGAGTTTGACGATAATGTAAGTGAGCTCGTTAAAGTCTATTCTAAGATGGGAACGGATAAGGTTGCAGACATCATAAAAAACATGATGCTTAATGCGTCTCCATCAAAAGTATATGAGCTCAACAATGGTGATTTGATCTCAATAAGCGATGAAAAGTTGATGCTAGAAATTCTTAAAAGTTTCCCTGAAACAAAGAAGGCAGAGATTCTTTCGCTATTGGATAAGACCATATCATCGGAACTAACGCGCAAGCTAGCATTACCAGAAAATTAGGAGGTGACCATGTACACGCGAGAATTGCAAAATAATATGTCAATTCTCAATGTATTTAAACAAACTGGCCAAGCAAATTTAGAAAAGCAAACAAACAATTTTAGTGATGTAATGAATAAGCGTTTTCAAAGTAATGTCTCGACTCAAACAGAAGCTTCTCAAAGCATTAAGCGTAATACCTTTGAGCCGAGCAAGACCGAGACAAAACCAGTGGAAACGACTAAAAACAATATCCGTGAAAAAACGGATAATGTGGCAGAAAATAATCTCAATCAAAAGCCTGAAGATGTTGAAAGTCAGGTTGTTCAGAAAAAATCAGAAGTAAAGACCACTAAAAAGGCTTCTACAGAATCTGAAGAAATTGAAACTGATGAAGCAGATGTCAAAAGCGATCTCATAAAAAAACTCAAAGTTACAGAGGACGAGTTAGATCAGTTGACAGCACTTTTAGGGCTTGATTTGACACAACTTCAAGAGTTGATTACAACAGGCAATGTAGATGAAACTATTTTTCAGGACATTTGCACAAGTATGAGTCAAATTGAAATTGATTCATCTTTAAAGGGTAGCGAAGAAATCGATCCCAAATTGTTGGAAACTTTAAAAACACAATTAGAAAGTTTGTTGCAAACCCTTAAAAATAATTCAAATGAACTTGAATCAAAAGATCAGACGTTCGTAAAAGTATTCGCTGAAAAGCTTGAATTTCTATTGAATGAGACAAATACTTCTACAAAACCTCTTGAGGTAGAAACGTCTAACGCAAGCGATCAAGATGTTGCCCCTCTTAAAGAAACGTCGCCAGACCTACTTGAAAAAGTAAAAGCGATTCTTGTAAGGGATGGCAATCAGACAGACAAAGTATCAACTGATGTAAAAGGATCAGAGGTTAAAGCGAGTGTTGAAGGTGTTAAAACAGTTGAATCTGATCAAAAGCCAATACCTGAAATTGTTTTAAGTAAAGATGAAACATCCAAAGTGATTACGACTTCTGAGAACATGGGTGCCAGTGATAAAGGTAGCGATGGCGACTCAAATGCTGAACAAACGGAAACGATTGTAGCCGTTTCCAGCGATGGAGATCTTGTAATTACAAAAAGTAATTCAGAAACCAATACTATTTTAGATCAAATTACAATGAAGCAGCCAAGTTCAATTACTAACGGGACTCAAAACACAAATGGCCCAACACTTAGACAAAATATCTTCAATCAGATATTAGACTCAGTCAAAGCCAATATAAAGTTAGATGACAATGGTTCGCATATGCTCATGAAATTAAAACCAGAACAGCTTGGTAGCCTAGAGCTTAAAATTTCAATCCATAAAGGCATTGTGCAAGCGGAAATTAATGTTGAAAATGAAATGGTAAAAGCCACAGTTGAATCAAATCTTGATAACTTAAAGCAATCTTTATCACAAAAGGGTTATCAGTTGAATCAAATCAATGTCTCTATTGATTCTGGAAAGAAAGAACAAGAACAACAGTTTAATTTTAAACAGAATTCAAAATCAAAGAAAATATCACCACTTGAAGAAGTGGAAAATATTACAGATACCTTATTAAATGTATCAAACTATCAAAATGATGGCTATGAGTCGTCAACGATTAACTATTATGCATAGGAGGTGAAATAATGGCATTTCCAATTAGTGGCTCGTTTACAGAATCACAAATCGAAAAATTAAATGCAATTAGCAATGACGCTAAAAATACCGAAAGACAGAAGAATCAAACCCTAGATAAAGATGCTTTTCTAAAACTCATGACAGTGCAGTTACAGCATCAGGATCCACTTAGTCCAATGGATAACTCTGAATATATCAATCAAATGGCTCAGTTCTCGTCAGTTGAACAGCTTTCCAATATCAGTTCAGC
>NZ_JBVBZF010000074.1:0-13561 GCF_057447755.1 Fusibacter sp.
GATCTTATTGCCAGCTTTCTCTTGTTTAAAAATTTTAGCAGCCACTCCAAGATTGAAACACATCTTCGAGAAAATTTTATGATAAAACCTGTCAAAGCGTCCTTGAAAGCGCTTGGCTTTAAACAAATACTTGATTACGAGTCTGAAACGGTAAACAAGGGTGGAAAGTTTGAAGACTTCTTTGTAGAGGGTGAAAATATATTCAGCTACATCTATTATGGCAAACGATGGGGATAACCCCATCGTTTTATATTTTTGTCCACAAAGTTTGTTTAAATTGGGGATTGCGCTTGCCCTAACACCACATAATATACTCATATTAGGAGGTGTTCATATGTTATCAACTTACTTTAAAAATAAAGAATCCAAAAATTTAATCCTTTTCATTCTCGGTAAAGGCATCTCAGTTTTTGGATCCTCAATCTACACGTTTGCCATAAGCTTATACGTGCTCAAGGTGACAGGTTCAGCGCTTAATTTTGCAACCACCCTGCTCCTAGGCATATTGCCTATGATTATATTTAGTCCCTTTGCCGGACTGATTGTTGATCGGTTTCCCAAAAAAATGATTATTGTCGGAACGGACTTCTTAAATGGAATGCTCTTCTTTATATTATATCTTTCGAGCATGAACCAACCACTTTCTATTGGGGCCATCTATATCACCACTGTCCTTCTATCGATTTTTTCAACCCTATTTGCACTTAGCATGGAATCATCCAAGCCATTATTGGTCTCTGCTGATAAGCTCTTAAAAATCAATGCGGTCAGCAAGATGATTGATTCCTTATCCGCAATTCTAGGACCAATTTTAGGAGGCATGGCCTTTGCGATTTTCGACATAAGACTCTTTATTGCAATTAACGCACTATCATTTGTCTTTTCGGCCATCACAGAATGCTTTTTTACCTTCCAAAAGCGTCAGACTAAACCAGAGGTTCATTCATCTGTGTCACAGGCACTCAATGAGGGCATTCAGTATTTTAGAGCCTCATCTGAACTCAAAAAACTCACAAGCGTCTTTATTTTTATTAATTTCTTTTTAGGTTTTTCGATCCAAGTTCCCATGCCTTTTATCATCAACTCTGTGCTTACACTCTCTCCAAAATGGTATGGCGTTATCAACAGCGCCTTTCCAATTGGCATGGTTTTAGGTTCTCTTGTGGTTGAAAAAATCATGGCAAAAGTGGATTACAACAAACTCTTAATGGCTATGGTTGTCTTGATGGCTTTATGCGCCTTGTTTGTGGGAATCCCGCTTGTCTTGCCACTATCAAGAGTCTTCATTGGCTTCATTTATATTGGTATCATGTTCTTGCTGGGAATTGCAATTGCACTCATTGATATTCCAATTATGTTCATCCTTCAAAGCAATGTTCCAGAATACATCAGGGGACGTATCATGAGCTTAATCACAAGCCTTGTCAAGATTGTACTGCCTATCAGTCTGATCATATCAGGTGCATTGCTGCAAACCTTACCTTCCTATTATCTGCCTATATTGGGCGGTGTATTTGCACTGGTATACAGCTTCATCTATTATGTGATCAGCAATAAAAAAATCATCAACAACCCTACTGAAGTATCTGAGGTGAATTAAAATGCTCTACTCGGCTAGTGTTTTCCACAACATCCTATTGTCTTCAAACCCTATGGTCATTAAACCCTCATCAGAAAGATAGGCAAGATAAGATTTCAAAGTACTGCCAACGAGAACATATTGGTTGACGTCCATTTTGAGACCATAGTGATCAAACACTTGCTTGAGCAAGGTTTCAAAATCGATTGCCTCTTCACATAATTTTTTAATAAGTGCTATGATTTCATGGCACTTTTTTAGATTGATTTCTAAAAGTGGTTTAAGATCTTCACTAACCTCAGCATGAGATAGGACAAATTTTCCACCACTCAATGCCTTTAATTTTTCAAGTGTTGCTAAATAGGCTCCCACATCATACAAAAATGAAATATGGTACTTTTCAATAATATGAGCCCCATTGGCCGCATCACCCAGATACCAGACGTCATCAGGTGTCTTAATGCCAATCATATTGAAGGTGTGCCCACCGAGTTCGATAAACTCAAAGTTTTTAATGCCTGTAAGGGTTTCAAATGTCTCAATGGATTCAACTGCACTGGGCTTTGCCATTAAGAACTTATTTCGTAGTGCCTTCATGGGGTAGCCACCGTATAAAAAGGATGGCTCTAGAAGTGGATATTTTACAAAAGCATCTTCTGGTGCCACTGTAAATGCCGTACAGTTAAACTGATCTATGAGATAGGCATTACCACCGATGTGGTCCGCATGCGAGTGTGTGTTGATGATCCATTTGATTTGCCAGCCCTGTTGACCAACGATCTTTGCAATTTTTTTAGCCGCATCCTTGTCATTGCCACTGTCTATGAGGACGACATTGACTTCATCGACCAAATACAGTCCTGTTTTTACAGGGCTTTCAATGTAATAAGACCGAGGTCCCAATTTTTCAAGTTCATACATTTTATTCACCTCATTTTCATTCAAAGCCATTAGAGTCACGTGTCTAATAGGCCTTTTTCCAATTTAAGTCATTATAACAAATGCCCTTTAAAAAAACTTATTCGTCATGATAATTTAACAAAAAAAATGATTTTTAGACCCTTGATTGGCGTCTAAAAATCATTTTAGGTTATTTTTAATATTGTAGGCCTAATCCTCTGAAAACTGGCTGTTGTATAGATTTGCGTAGAAACCATCCTGGGCTAAAAGCTCATGATGATTGCCCTGCTCAATGATCGTCCCCTGATTCATGACGAGAATGAGTTCTGCATCCCTAATGGTTGAGAGTCTATGTGCAATTACAAAGCTCGTCCTACCATGCATGAGGTTACCCATTGCCTTTTGAATCAAGACTTCAGTTCTGGTGTCGACGTTACTTGTGGCTTCGTCCAGTATAAGAATATGAGGATCTGCCAAGATGGCTCTTGCAATGGTCAATAACTGCTTCTGACCTTGAGAGATATTTGAAGCCTCTTCGTTCAGGATGGTGTCATAGCCTTCCGGCAATGTCGTAATGAAGTGATGTGCATGTGCAAGCTCTGCAGCTCTGATAATTTCATCTTCTGTGACATTTTCCTTACCATAAGCAATATTATCTCTGATAGATCCCTTGAACAACCAAGTGTCCTGCAAAACCATCCCAAAGAGCTTTCTCAAATCACCACGTCTCATGTTACTGATGTTGACGCCATCAATTCTAATTTCACCACCATTTAGTTCATAGAAGCGCATTAAGAGGTTGACAAGCGTCGTCTTACCAGCACCTGTTGGCCCAACAATCGCAATGGTATGACCTGCCTTAACGTCAATGTTGATGTCTTCCATGAGGATTTTATCTTCGCTATAACCAAACTTAACGTGGTCAAAGGCAACTTGACCCTTGAAATTTGAAATGGATTCAGGCGATTCAACATCTTCAAGTTCTTCATCCTCGTCTAAAATTTCAAAGACACGTTCAGCTGAAGCGATGGTTGATTGAATAATATTTGTGATATTAGCGATTTGTACTATCGGTTGGGTAAACTGCCTGATGTACTGGATAAAAGCCTGTATATCGCCAATTTCGATTTTGTTCTTGGCAACCAGCAAGCCCCCCACAACACAGACCAGTACATAGCCCAAGTTGTTGACGAAGTTTAGGGCCGGGAACACGATCCCCGACATAAACTGTGCCTTCCAAGCCACATCATAAAGTTCCTGATTTATGGTAACAAATTTTTCAACCGATTCCGCCTCATGACCAAATGCCTTGACAATCTTGTGACCAGTGTACATTTCCTCAACGTGTCCATTGAGCTCGCCCAAGCTTTTTTGCTGCTTGGAAAAATACTTTTGAGAATTTTTCGCAATGAAAACTGTGATGATCATACTCATCGGTAGGGTCAAAAGTGCAATCAGTGTCATCACTGGACTGATGGTCAACATCATGATTAAAATACCAATAACACTTACCAATGAAGTAATCAGCTGTGTTAAGCTCTGCTGAAGTGTTGTGGCGATGGTGTCCATATCATTGGTAATTCTACTGAGGACATCACCATGTGTATGACTGTCATAGTATTTAAGTGGCAACCTATCCAGCTTTGCCTTTACATCATTTCTCATATTGTAGACGGTATTCTGCGCAACGCTTGACATGATAAAGGACATGGCGAAGCTGAAAAGTGCACTGATTAGATAAAGGCCCAACAACAATAAGAGAATTTTTCCAATATATTCAAAATCGACCAAGGGCACTGGTTGATTCCTAATGGCGTCAATGGTTGCTTGTGGCATTTTTTGCTGAATTGCATACATCAATTTGATTTGATGCGAATAGAGGCCAATGATGCCTTCACCAAGTTTGGTGGTTGCCTTACCCATTATTTTAGGCCCTGTGATGGTAAAAATCGTACTCATAATTGCCATGACAAATACAAGTATAAAACGCGTCCTCTGGGGTTTTAGATATGAGGCAAGGCGTTTTAATGTCCCTTTAAAGTCTTTAGCCTTTTGTGGCGGTCCACCCATCATTGGCCCGCCCATTCTTGGACCTCTATGACCGCTTTGATTTTTTTCTGCCATTACATCTCCTCCTCTGATAACTGTGAGGAAACGATTTCCTTATAAACGTCACTTGTCTTTAACAAGTCATAGTGTTTACCAATTGCTTTGATTTTACCCTCATCTAAGACGATGATCTGGTCTGCATCCTTAACAGTACTCACGCGCTGTGCCACTATAATTACAGTGGCTTCTTTGGTTTCACCTTTAAGCGCATGTCTTAGTTTGGCATCCGTCTTGTAATCCAGTGCTGAAAAACTATCGTCGAAAATATAGATTTCCGGTTTTCTAACCAAGGCTCTTGCAATTGAAAGTCTTTGTTTCTGACCACCAGAAAGATTGGTACCCCCTTGTGAAATTGGGGCGTCATAGCCTTGGCTCATCTTTGAGATAAAATCATCTGCTTGGGCAATCTTAGATGCATGAATGACTTCATCCATGCTCGCTTCTTTTTTACCAAAACATATATTTTCTTTAACTGAACCACTGAACAAAATAGCGGACTGGGGTACAAAGCCGATTTTTTGTCTTAAGTCCTTTTGGGTCATCTGAGAAATCGCCACACCATTGACTTTTATCGTTCCATCCTTGATATCATAAAACCTTGGAATGAGGTTAATCAAAGTTGACTTTCCTGCTCCTGTTCCTCCGATAATTGCCGTCACCTGACCCGGGCCTGCACTAAAACTGATGTTGGATAAGGCAGGTTCCTCAGCCCCCGGATAGTAGAAGGTCACGTTGTCAAACTCTATAAACCCTCGTTTGGCATTAGCCGTTTTGGGTTCTGATGTATCCTTAATTTCAGGTTCTAAGTCCAGAACTTCATTTATACGCACAGCAGAAGCCTGAGCTCTTGGAATCATAACGAACATGATGGAAACCATTATAATTGAGAACATGATTTGCATGGCATATTGAAGGAAGGCCATCATATCACCAAGTTCCATGTTGCCATCTGATATCCTAATCCCAGCAAACCAAATAATGGCCACCGAAGTGATGTTCATAAATAGCATCATCACGGGTTGCATGGCTGCCATTATGCGATTGACTTTGATAGAAGTCGTCACCAAATCCAAGTTTGCATCATCGAATCTCTTCTTCTCTACCTCTTGCTTATCAAAGGCTCTGATTACTCTGATCCCAATTAAATTTTCTCTAACCACCCTGTTTAAGGTATCTAACTTGACCTGCATGACCTTAAAAAGCGGCACGACAAATCTAGCGAGCATCCCAATGGTAAGTGCCATAAGTGGCAGTATAATCGCCAAGATTAAAGTGAGATGGGCGTCTTTGGACAGGGCCATGATTATGCCGCCAACACATAAAATTGGTGCATAGATCATGAAACGCATCCCCATGACAAGCAGGGTTTGAACCTGAGTAATATCATTTGTCGTCCTTGTGATCATGGAAGACGTCCCCATGGTATCGAATTCATGAAGTGCATATTGCTCCGCTTTAACAAAGACCTTCTCTCTTAGGTCTCTACTAAAAGCCACGGCAATTCGGGCTGATAGAAAACTGCCCAGAATAGCACAAAGACTACTGGCCAGTGCCACAATCAGCATATAACCACCATAAATCCATATATAACTTGAATTGCCCTTCATCATCCCTTCATTGACCACATCTGACATCAGTGTCGGCAAATAAAGCTCTGCCATTGCCTGTCCAAAGAGTACGATCAAAACTGCTGTAAAAGGCACAGCATAGGGTTTGAAAAATCTAAATAACCTTATCATTTTAAGCTCCTAGTGCTTGTTTACATTTACAAGCATTTGATCTTGTAAAATATGTGTGTTCGTCACAGCGATGACTTCACCTTTTTCAAGACCTGACAATATTTCGATCATATCTTCGCTGGCTAGGCCTGTTACAACTTCTCTCTTTGTTGCAATCTGATCATTCATGACAAATACATAGCTTTGGCCTTCAGCATTTACAACGGCATTGACGGGTACGAGTAAATGTGTTTTACCTGTTACGCCGATTGAAACTCTAGAAGATAAGCCTGCCATTATGTTTTCCTGATTTTTTATGGCAAACTCTATCGGGAAGATTTTACCTGTACTCACTGCCATTGGTCCAATGGTGGTGATTTGTCCCACGAAGTTTTGGTCCGGATAGATGTCAATTTTAAAGTTGACTTCTTCGTTAGGACTGACAAATGGCAAATACTCCTGCGGAATTGTGCCTTTCATCTTAAGAACAGATAAGTCTGCTATGGATAATAGCTGCATCCCTGGAGAAGCAATTTCGCCGTTTTGAACATTTACGCTTACCAAGACACCATCAATAGGGCTGATAATTGTTGAGTTCTCTTTTTGGACATTGAGGGTATTAATACTCGCCTTAGCGTTTTCAATACTTGCAAGCGCTTGATTTTGAAGTGGTCCTGCTGCATTTTCGTATTGCTTTTTTGCAAGTTCATACTTGGATGTCATGTCTGTAAAAGTGCCCTCAGAAATAGCGCCAGTTTCATAAAGTGCCTTTGTATCTAAATAGGTTTTTTCAGTTTGTGCCAAGCTGATTTTTAATAGTGCTGCTTGGTTCTGTGCGGATTGATATGCAGCATTCGCAGCACTAAGACCTGCCTCAGCTTGCTTTAATTGAGCTTCCAATGTCCTTGTATCAAGCTCTAAGAGCACATCACCAGCAGATACGCGATCACCAACTTGCTTTAGGGTATTTAAAATCTCACCAGATGCCTTACTGGTGATATTGACCATGTCATTTGGCAAGAGCACACCTGTTAAATTGAGTTGTGTCTTTATTGTGCCTTCCTCCACGCTTGTCACGTCTACCTTTAAACTTTGGTCCACTGTATTTGTTGCACAGCCACTCATGATTATCATTAAAAGCAGTATAAGGCTTATTAAACCCTTTCCTTTTGTCATTTTCATTATTGCTTCCTCCTCTTATTTCACATGAATTTTAACTTTAGTATTCATTCCCGGCATTAATGTTAAACCCTCATCGTTAACGATGCTGATTTTAACGGGTATCAATTGTGTTTGCTTTGTGAAATTTCCACTTGTGTTAAGTGAAGGGAAGGGTGAAAAAACTGATTCAGTGGCTTGACCAATACTTTGAACATAGCCGTAGAAGGGTTTTTTTCCAAAGGCATCGATTGTAATATCAACAGTTTGTCCCTGTTTGATTTTGAAGATTTCTGTTTCTTCAACATTTGCTTTGATGTATATATGGTCAGTATCTGCAATTATGGCAGCTTCCATTCCTGGTGAGAGCACTTGTCCTTCAACAATGGTTGTATGAATCACTTTTCCACTAATTGGCGCTTTTATTTCCGCTTTTGAAACGATTGCATCTGCGGAATTCTTAAGGGCTGTTGGGTTAATGACGTTACTGCTCAATAACATGCTCACATCTTGAACACCTAAAATGGCATCTTTCTTAAGCATATCCCCTTCCTTAATGTTCCAAGTTGTTACTTTTCCTGTTATTTCAGGTGTCACTGTAATCATATTTGCAGAGATCTGTGCATCCTCAGTTATAAAAAAATGTGTTGATTGATAATAAAATTGGTAGCCCCAAAATCCGCCTCCAATAACAAGAAACGCTAAGACCACTGACATTATTGCTTTAATTTTTTTCATAATAAACCACCTCTATCATCTTAAATTACGCTTTCTCTTTTCCAAGAAGCAAATTGAGCTCCTCCAACAAATCCGCCATTCGGTCGAGTTCAGCATCACTATACTCTTGTAAGCGCTCAATCATGGCATCTTTTACTTGCTTTTTATAGATTTTCAGATAAGTTTCACCTTTTTCCGTGATTTTCAAAATAATCAATCGACGATCACTCTCACTATAAAGTCTTTCAATCAGGCCCTCTTCCACCAGTTTATTAGACGCTACAGTGATATTGGATTTAGGCAACATCATCAACTCACTGTAATAACTCACAGGCTGTCCACTGAACTTACCGACTTTGAAAAGAAGCTCCATTTGCTGTCGTGGCATATCTGCAGATTGATAAACTCTTCTGAACTTTTTAAAGATTGCCGGGAAGACGGTGATCATCCCTTCGGCGCATTTTTCTAAACTGTTCATAGTCCTCCTACCCTCCTAATGATACTCAAAGTGCTTCGAAAAACACTATTCCAAACATATAGTTTATCCGCGTTAATATTATAAAATATAATAGTTACGTAATGTTACTAAATTAGATTAGCATGCATGACTCTAAACTGCAATCCCTTTTTGTTCTTCTTTACAAATAATTCATATGATTAATTATTGACCACGAAGCGTGGCTCAAAAGTGGATAAGCAATACAAGTTCTCATGAAAGGATACTGGCAATATCATTTAACGCCAAAACCTTGTTTTGTCGCTACCGTTCTCATCTAACCGCTTTTCGCAAGTTGAAGATTCTTTCTCAAAGCTGGATGAGAACTAATGATCACTATAACAACATTTGAGCCACCTTCGATGTCTCAAAACAATTTTCGCTGACGCTGTTTGAGATTGAACATTTCTCATCACAGCTTTCGGCTCAAATTTTGTTGTATATAATAAAAAGAGCTGAATTCTTTATTTGAATTCAACTCTTCATTTCTAATGACGATTTATATTTTACAATGAAGCCCTAGAGGGGAAATTTTATAATGAAGCGGCTTCCCTCATTTACCTTACTTTCCACTTGAATATTCCCGCCGTGTGCCGCAACGATTGCCTTTACAATTGAAAGTCCAATCCCCGCACCACCTGACTCTCTTGCTCTTGATCGATCCACTCTATAGAAACGTTCGAATATAAATGGCAAGTCCTCAGCAGGTATACCAACACCGGTATCTGTAACTGTCAAGACAATTTGATCACGCTGGGGTATAACCTCAAGGATGACATTCCCCCCCTCAGGTGTATATTTAAGGGCATTGTTTAACAAATTGATTAATACTTGATTTAGCTTAAAGGCATCACCAAGCATTTTTGAAGGATCACCCTTGACTCTCAAGGAGACATTTTTTATATAAAATTCACTTCTTAACGTTTCAACACTCTGTTTGGCCAATTCATATAAATCCACTTCACTCATTTTGATTATGAGTTGTTCCTTCTCTATCTGAGCAATCTTTGAAAGATCGTTCACCAAGTTACTAAGCCTTGAAGTCTCTTTTAAAAGGCCGTTGAGCCTTTCAGCATCAGGCTGCCAAATGCCTTCCATGATAAGCTCCAAATGGCTTTGTAGGGTGGTGATTGGTGTCCTGAGTTCATGGGCAATATCTGAAGTCATCCGTTTCCTCAGCTCCTCTTGATTGTCAAGAGCAACACTCAATGCATTTATGGTTTCAGAGAGTTCACAGATTTCAAGTGTGGTGGATTGACAGTCCAAACTGGTTCTGTAATTTCCATGCATGATTTTTTGTGCGTTTTCATTGATTTTAATCAGGGGCCTACTTAAAATCTTGGATATATATAAGCCCAAAAAGAGTGAAAGTATGATTGAAACACAACCAACTGCTATTAGGTGCTCTTTTAAAGCCTTCATGTATTTTAAGTCATTGTCGCTTAAAAAATAAGGCCCATAATAGCCAATGGTCAAAGATCCAAACTTCTTTTCACCATTGAGTAAAACATAAGATTTTTCTTCATAGCCTCCCTTAAATCCTGGATACTGCTCTTGCATATTGTCTTCCATTTTTACCAAGATGTCAGAACAAAACCCTTTATTATAAGAGGTTGCATCCCAGATCAGTTGATCAGTGGCATCTGAAACCTTAATTAAATAGCCGTTTTCCATGGCACTGACACCAATACTCTCAAGGGATATTAGGTTCCAATACCGGTCCTCTTCCTGATAACTTTGGGTGATATGATTTACAATCTTATGACTTTCATCATTGATTTTTTCCAGTGTATAGGCTTCAAATCTCTTTTCTATAAAATAATCCGAAGTCAAACCGATGGAAACGATCAGCAAGAACACTATTGAAAAGAAAGCAAAAATAATCTTTAATTTAAGACTAACCCTCATTTACTCACGCCCTTCATCTAAATTTATAGCCTACGCCATGGACCGTAATAATATAAACTGGCGCTTTTGAGTCGGATTCTATTTTAAGTCTAATGTTTTTAATATGGCTATCCACAGCACGGTCATAACCTTCAAAGTCTTGGCCCATTACCAGCTCAATCAGTTCTTCTCTTGTAAATACCTTGTGAGCAGACTTTGCAAGCATTAACAAAATTTTAAATTCATTTGGCGTCAATTTAATCTTCTCTGACAGCTTCATAACTTCATGTCTCTGTTCATCTATACAGAGTGTGCCGTCATTAAAATAGAAGTCTGACTGTCTCGTATGCTGTAAGGATCGCCTCAAAACTGCTTCTATCCTAGCATGAACCTGTTTTAGACTAAAAGGTTTAATGATATAATCGTCAGCACCGATTTTTAGCCCATTAATGATGTCCTTTTCCTCTATTTTAGCAGTGAGCATGATAATTGGTACGTTTGAATAGGCTCTGATTTCCTTGCAGAGTGTTTCACCACTGATATCAGGGAGCATTAAGTCCAGTAGCACCAAATCAATATGTTCTGACTTTAAAATGGAATGAACTGCCATCCCACTTGCATCAAAAAATATGCGATGCTGATGATTTTCTAAGTATGCGGTTAGTGCATTTGCAATATTCAGTTCATCTTCAACAATTAAGATATTGTACATTGTAAAACCTTTCTCTACCCTATTTTAATCCTTTAATTAATTTCGTTTGTAATCCTATATTTCACTGCTATTATCTCTTACAAACTGGTTTTTTTCAATGCCAAACTTTTCGTCCAAGACATTCAAACCATGTAATCGTGACCTAAGGTCATATTCAAAGAAAAAGGAACGTCTCGCTAAGATGCTGACATTCCCTTTTCTAAACTCAAATTATAAGAGCATTCCGATTGCTCGTTTAGTACTTTGAGAGTCTTCTCTATTTTTCCGATCCTAAGCCAACCCTTTATAATTTCAGCTAATTCTCTTTGACTCCCAAAACATTTTCTCAAAAAGATTTGTAGATTTTATGGATTTGTGAATATTTATTTAAGTTTTTACTGATTGAATTGACATTATTTTATTTCGGGAGTAGAATAGTTGCATGCACAACTAATTTAAAGAGGTCTTATCTCATGACAAACAGTCGAAAAGAAATTATAGATACCACAGAAATTGGTAAGTACTTATCAATTCTCTATCGCCATAATCGCATATTCATCGACCAGAACTTAGATGACGTTGATTTTGGAAGCGGCCAACACACCTTTGTCTTTTTTTTGAAATATCATGGTGGCGCAACTCAAGAAGAGATCAGTAGAGCCCTTGATATTGATAAAGCCACCACTGCAAGGGCCATTCAAAAACTAGAGTCTCATGCTTATGTCAGAAGACAAGCGGATTCTGAAGATCGCCGTGTAAATCACGTCTATTTGACAGATAAGGGCAATCAACTTTACGACAAACTCAAAGCCATCTCTAATCAGTGGAAATCCATAATTTTGGAATCTTTTTCTACAGATGAAATAGCTCAATTAGAAGGCACCTTAAAGAAACTTGCACACAACTCGATATCCTATCGACATAAGAAAGAAGGCACAAATGACTGCAAATAATCCCTTAAAAACAGAACCCATTGGCAAATTATTACTTAAATTCTCTATACCTGCAATTGTCGGCATGATGGTTAATGCCCTCTATAATGTTGTAGACCGTATATATATTGGATGGCTCGGTCCCCTTGCCATGACAGGAATTGGTCTCAACTTACCCTTCATGACTCTATTAATGGCATTCGGCATGCTCATCGGTATCGGAGGTGGTGCCATCATCTCCATTAGACTCGGTCAAAATGACCGTGATGGCGCTGAAAAAATCCTCGGTAACGCCTTTACACTTTTAATTCTCATGATGGGTACGGTTGCCATTATCGGACTTATTTTTAAAGTCCCACTCCTCTATCTTTTTGGTGCCAGTGAAGCCACCATCGGATACGCCAATCAATATATCACAATTATCCTGATGGGCGCGATTTTTCAAGGTCTTGGATTTGGTCTCAACAATATCATCCGAGCAGAAGGAAGTCCCAAGATTGCCATGTACACCATGCTCCTTGGTGCTCTTGTCAACATTATCCTAGATCCCATATTCATCTTCCTTATGAACATGGGCATCAGTGGTGCTGCACTTGCGACCATCATTTCACAACTTGTTTCAACGGTTTGGGTCCTATATCACTTTCTGTCTGGTAAGAGTAATCTCACCTTAAAAAAAGAAAACTTAAAGCTTAACCCTACCTTGATTAAAAGCATTTTCAGCATTGGCATGTCTCCTTTCTTCATGCAGGTTGCTGCTAGTGTCGTTACGATCATCTCAAACAATGCCCTTAAAACCACAGGTGGGGATATTGCAATTGGTGCTATGACGATTATTAATGCCATTGCCATTTTCTTCTTAATGCCCATCTTCGGTTTAAACCAAGGATCACAGCCTATCATTGGCTTTAACTACGGTGCCAAGCAGTATGATCGTGTGAAACAAGCTTTAAAACTCGCCATACTTGCGGCAACGGTTTTATGCCTCATCTGCTTCACAGCCACACAATTTTTTACGATTTCCTTGATTAAAATATTTAATCGTGATCCAGAACTTATTGCCGTGACTGCATCAGGTATGCGTATATTCCTAAGCATGATTCCACTTATTGGCTTTCAAATCATCAGCAGTAATTATTTTCAAGCTGTTGGAAAAGCCCCTAAAGCCATGTTTTTAAGTCTACTTAGACAAGTGATTGTCCTAATGCCAATGCTGCTTATTATGCCAAGATTCTTTGGCTTGACTGGCGTCTGGATATCAGGCCCTATTGCTGACTTCACTGCATCTGTGGTCACAGCCATCATGATTATTAATGATATGAGGCATCTGGATGATTCCCATAAAGAACAAATGGCATAAGCAATTTTCGCTGA
>NZ_JBVBZF010000075.1:0-13521 GCF_057447755.1 Fusibacter sp.
AGGTTCTTGAAGAGTTGTAAATCCTCAATGGTATCCATGTTACTCAATAAAAAGGCATCCTCTGGTTGAATACTTGTTAGAAGACTTTGGATTAATCCAAAATCTGAAAAATCAATGGTTTGAATCATAAAAGTGGCTTTACACTTATTTTTTAAATAGGTCATAAACTGGTTTGGATCATAGCTTAAATGTACATCTGAAGGAACCATTAAAACCACTTTAGCGGGATTGACTGAAAGGAGCCCCATGACCTCAAAAATAGGATGATGTGACAACTTGACATAGAGTGTATTAATCATTTAGACCTCTTTTCATTTCAAAAGTTTATCCAAAAATAGAAAGGACAAAGTGAATAATTGACTGGAAGGCATATGAGATCCTGTAAGCAAGTGCTGGAAAGAACCATGTACATATGACCCAGAGGTTCCAAGCGATAAACAAGGTACCGAGTACTCCTAAACCGTTTGATCGGCGCATACTTCTTGTACGTCGAGGTTGCTTTTCTACCAAACCTTCCCTTTCGAGTGCTTTCATTTTACGTTTAAATTCTCTTTGTGTTTTTGTCAAAAGTAAGACCTCCTGTCAAAAAAATGCTCAATAAATCATAAGTCAATAATTTAATAAGATCTCAAGGTTCAAACGACATCAGGACTAGAAAAACTCAATAAATCTCACAGCCCCTTTAAAATTGGCAATATCTTCATCATTGACACTCAATAGTTTTGTACTTGCTGCTCTAATAACATACACAGTACCTGAAATTGCCATTTCATCTATTACGATATTTGGTTCTTCGTAGTCATCTGTGGTTTTAATTAAAATATATAAGCCAGAACCAATGTTGTGCTGGGTAAAATGGCTTCCTAAATAATTTTCAAGGTCGGCGATTGTTTTAACATCAACTTCGTTGAAAACGGGTGCAGAATAAGGTTTTTTTTCAATAAAACGAATCATGCATATACTCCTTTACTTTATCTTATAAGGTTATTATATCTGAATTTTGCGGAACTTCCAATTATTGATTATTCGCCCACAAAGCCATCACCATCACCATCTACCATATAGCGGTAAAGCCAAAAGGTTGACTTAATAGGCATTTTATAACCTGCTGCCTTGGCTTCCTTTGTTGAGATAATGCCATTGTGATTGGTATCTATTTTAGCAATTGTCTCTGATTCGTCAAATAATTGATTCATGGATTGAGTTTCTTCTAATTTCATATTGGCTATCTCAGGGTCTATATTATCAAATTCTTCGACAATTTGTCGCTTGTTGAGCTTGTATTCAATATGATAATGAGTTGGAATCTGAGTATCAGAAGATGCATAAGTTATGATGGCATAGAAGTCTCTACAACCATTTGCGTCGCGAATGACTTTTTCCATGTAGGCCTGGTCACCGTGACGATTAAGTATGCTGTCTTGAGGCGTAATATTATAAGCGTTAGACACACCTCCGAGGGAGTCTGCAATGACATGTCCTTGATCGAGGTCAGAACGCTCTGTTCCGGGAACACGAGCTTCGTCAGAATAATACCTACCAGAGGGCAAAACAGGCTCTTTTCGATCGTCCTGTAGGATTATTTGAGCGGCATACACATAGACCAGCTGTCCATAGGCGTTTGTAAAACCCCAGTATTCACGATTGCCATAACCAATGTCAACTGCGACGTTGGCTTGGCGCATGCCAGACAAGTCTCCACCTTCAACCTCAAGAATTGGATATACTTTGTCATTGAGCGTTATTGAATCGTCATTGACGACAACGTGTGGGTTACTTGCCGTGTTCTCGCTGGAGACAATTGCAATTACGCCGTTGCTAAAAAAGAGAGAATCCTTTGCCAAGGGCAAAATTGAGAAGGCTATGATTAATATGAGTAGGCTAATGGAGATTTTAGTGTATTTCATTTGTGGTTCCTTTCATTTATGGCTTTTGATGTTTTATGAAAAACTTTGGGGTTAAAATGGGGTTAACTCGATGAAATTGAGCAATAAAAAAGCTCCTAGCGAATCGCTAGAAGCCAGTCATACGAGTGGAGCCGACTAAGAGACTTGAACTCTCGACCTACGCCTTACCATGGCGTTGCTCTACCTACTGAGCTAAGACGGCACATCCTCATACATTATAAAAGAAAATGATGGATTTGTAAATATCTTTTTATTCACCAATTTGAAGTGCCTTGTTTAGTTCAGTCTCAAAATATAGGTTTGCATGTTCATAAATGCTTGGATCATCAAACACATTAAGGACATCGCCCTTTTCGTTAAAATAAGTGAGCATCGCCTTGCTGAGTGCAGCTGTAATTGGTGTTTCTTCATGAACAGAAGCCTCTTGATAATATACTTTTAAACTTTCAGGTACTCGGTGATTGTCATCCAGCATATCATAAGATGAGGGTACAAGTAATCTATAGTAGCACATATTTAGTAACCCAGATAAGTTCATTCTCAATGAATTATGCAAGTCTTGTGTGCTTTCAAACAAAGACTCATAGTAATAAGTTCTCTGAAACAATTCATCTACAGAAACATTTAAAGATTCTTCAGCGAATAGGGGGGATTTGATTTCGTTTACCATAACTTCAAGATAGGCATTGAGGGATTTTGATGTATATTTACCGTACTTTTCGAGCATGTAAACATAGTCAGGATAAGTGTAAAACAATCCTTCAGATGACATTAAACCGTACCCCTCACCAAAAAGGGCATTCAAATAGGCTTTAACATCAGCATCCTTAACCAGACCTAGGATGTCCTGCTTTTGAATGCCCATGAATAGAGAATCACCAGTGGTCTCGTAAAGCTTATCAGCGACATCGTATAGTACCGTAAAGTAGGTCTCAGAATCACTGCCATAAAAGACGCTGTCTCTATCGGATGCAGACATATCTAACTGTACAATCCAATCCTGCATCATTTGATTTGCCAGAGGACCGGATGCGAGTTCGATATTTTGGTCAATATAGACAGAGAGGTCTGATAATGTTGGAGATTCGCTTAAGAAGGCTGCATAAGCATCCTCTGGAGAGCGTTCGGGTGTTGATTGCGTATTTTGAGAATCACTGCTAGTGACGTTATCCGATTGAGCCGTAACAGAGTCACCAGGACTTTGATCTGTATTTTGGGTATCAGTGGCCTCTGGGCTCATTGAGCAACCTGAAAAAATGAATAGACATAATAATAAGAACAACCAAACCTTGCGCATAATGCACCTCTCATCATATTAATTAGCTGTAAAAACCTTCCCCAAGGACCTCACGCACATTCGAGATCATAACGAATGCGTCCTTGTCGATTTCTTTAATGAAACTCTTTAGTCTTATAAACTCTTTTTTGTCCATAACAGAAGTCACAATTTCTTTGTTGGACATGGTATAAGCACCTTTTGCAGTATATATTGTAGCACCTCTTTCAATATTTTCAACTATATATTTTTGAATTTTATCAGATTCTTTTGAAATGATAGAGACGCTGACTTTAACGGTAAAGCCCTCAATGACATTGTCTATGACCACCCCGTTTAGAACGATACCGAGAAGCGCATAAATCCCTAGATTTAGGCCAAAAGTAAGGCCTGCCAAAACCACAACAATAAAATCTGCCATGAGAAGCGATTTGCCAATATCTAAGTGAAGAAATTTATTGAGAACCTTGGCAATAATATCGGTGCCTCCAGTGGAAGCGTTTTGATTAAAGACAATGCCAAGACCTACACCTTGGATCAATATGCCCACAATGAGATTTACGAGTAGATCATCAGCCAGTGGACCACTTAATTTAAAAAATGTATCGAAAAAGTAAATGACCCCAGTGAGTAAAAAGCTGGCATAGATGGTCTTTGCACCAAATTGGGGACCGATTGCGATAAAGCCCACAATAAAAAGTATAATATTTAACACCAAGAGAATAATGCCAATGGGAAGCATCGGAATCAAGTGATTAATCACCATTGCAAGTCCAGTGATGCCACCAGTGGCAAGGTTGGCTGGAATGAGGAAAAAACAAATGCCGATTGCAACAATAATAACGCCAATTGTGGTCATGAAATAGTCTCTGATAAGACGCATAGCTACCTCCATTTTATGATAAAATTATTAGTCGATCTAAGATTTATTTAGAGACTATACCCATTATAGTGACCCTTAATTGTAAAAGCAACAGATATACCAATTAATAAATAAAATTAATTGGTTGCAAATGAAATGAAGGGTATAAATAGAATAGAGATTATAAGGAGGGTTTTATATGGAAAAATTACAACTTGAAAAAATAAAACTTGATCAGCTTAAAGCATTTCTTGACCTTGTGGAAATAAGGACCAAGGTAGCAAGCATTTTTCCTTTTCTCATTGGGACACTTTATGCGATTACGCGATATCATATGTTCAATCTCACGAACGCACTGTTAATGTTCTTCTCCTTACTTATGATTGATATGGCCACCACTTCAGCCAATCACTATATGGATTATAAAAAGGCGATTCTAAAAGAGGGCTATCACTATGAAGAACACAATCCCATTTCCAGAGCAGTTCATAAAGTCCAACATGCCAAATGGGTTATCCTTATCTTGGTGAGTATCGGTGCATTTCTAGGCCTAATACTAGCGGTGCAAACGGATTGGATTGTACTTTGGATTGGCTTATTCTCTTTTTTATGCGGTCTTTTATATTCTTTTGGGCCAGTACCAATCTCGAGAACACCTTTGGGAGAAGCCCTAAGTGGTTTTTTTATGGGTGTTGTGATCGTTGGTCTTTCGGTTTATATCCACATCATTCCGCTTGGACTCGTAAACTACAAGCTTTCATTCAATGAAGCCATTTTCTATCTTAATTGGAGAGAACTCGTTAATATTACAGTGGTTGGACTCCCCATGATGTTTATGATTTCAAACATTATGCTTGCAAACAATACCTGCGATATGGCAGAGGATTTGGTCAACAAAAGGATGACTTTACCGATATTAATTGGTGAAGAGCAGGCAACAAAACTCTTCCTTTGGGCAGTTTATGGTGCCTATGCTGGTGTCATTTTTGGCATTATGATCGAAGCACTGCCTGCTATTCAAGTGGTTTCACTGGCGACATTCCCTATTGTAAGAAGCAATTCATGGCGGTTCGTTGAACACCCAGACAAGGCAGAGACGTTCATATTAGCGGTTAAGAATCTTGTTTTGTTTTCAAGTGTTTACATTCTTGGTTTTTTACTTTATGCAGTTCAACAGATTCTTTAGTGATAAAATCTACAATAAATTTTGTACGGACCTCCAATATCATTTTATTGGGGGTTTCGTTATAATTAGGATTAGAAAATAGAATGACCTTGAGTCGAATGGAGGATGCACATGGCTAATGTAACACTTAAGAATATTAATAAAATTTATGAAAATGGCTTTCATGCTGTAAAAGGCATCGATCTTGAAATTGGTGATAAAGAATTTATGATATTGGTTGGGCCATCAGGCTGTGGTAAAACAACAAGCCTTAGAATGATTGCGGGTCTTGAAGAAATCAGTGAAGGTGAACTTATAATTGGTGATAAGCTCGTTAACGATGTAGCACCAAAAGACAGAAATATCGCAATGGTATTTCAGAACTACGCTTTATACCCACACATGTCGGTTTATGACAATATGGCATTTGGCCTTAAACTTAAAAAGACACCAAAAGAAGAAATTAAGCAACGTATTGAAAAAGCGGCAAAAATTCTTGGTATTGAGCAACTTTTAGACCGTAAACCTAAGCAATTATCTGGTGGTCAGAGACAAAGGGTTGCGCTTGGTCGTGCGATTGTAAGAAAGCCCGAAGTATTCTTAATGGATGAGCCGTTGTCAAATCTCGATGCAAAATTAAGGGTTCAAATGAGAGCTGAGTTAATTAAACTTCATAAGGACCTTCAAACGACGTTTGTTTATGTTACACATGACCAAACTGAAGCCATGACAATGGGAACTAGAATTTGTGTTATGAATGAAGGTAATATTCAACAAGTAGCTGATCCTAAGACGATCTATAATCATCCTGCCAATATGTTCGTTGCAGGCTTTATCGGTGCTCCTCAGATGAACTTTATCGATGGTAAACTCGTAGAGAAAGATGGTAAAGTTTATGCTGAAATCGATGGTACTGACATTGAGCTTGATGCTAAAAGTGCAGATAAGGTAAAAGCTGGCGGTTACTTAAACAAAGATGTTGTTGTTGGGGTTAGACCGGAAGATATTAAGGTTGTTGATAATGGCCTTAAAGTAAAGGTAGAGGTTACGGAATTACTTGGTAGTGACTTAAATGTTTACTTCACATTTAGAGGCAAACAGTATATTGCAAAAGAAGATGGTAACGTTGAACTTGAGTTCAACCAAGAAATTTTCGTGTCATTTGACTCTGCAAAAATTCATTTATTTGATAAAGAGACTGAGAAATCAATTTTATTATAAAAGACAGTATTTTAAAGACATTAAAATTAGCCCTCACTCACATTTAAAGATAAAAAACCTTACAAAAAGGACAGCCCAATTGGACTGTCCTTTTTTCCCGAAATACACCACTTGACCTAAGTTTATAATATGCAATTGGTGTTTATTAAGACTGATATTATGCTAAAATAAAATAAGAGAATGATGACCGTTGAGATATAAATAGGGGGAAATTATGATTAAGAACCTGTGCTCTGAGATTGAGACCATTTTAAATTGCAAAATTGAAATCGTAAAAGATGAAAAAAATAAGGCACCACAAGCCAAAGCGAAATTAGGTAATCTAATAGAGCATACCCTCATCTCAGAAGTTGATGGTTTTGAGATCTTAGTGCATAAAAAAATGTCAGAGGTTGAGAGAAATTTAGTTTTGGCGTGGTTCCAAAAGGGTTTGGCACAAACTCAAGCTGAGACTACAGCGTATCAATTACTCATTGATTCTGAAGCCTATAAGCACTATCATAAAACTTTGACATTTCCAATGAAACTATGGCAAATCCACTACAAGGATAATCTTGAAGAGCTTATGGAAGTGCTAAATTCAGTATTTGGCGATGCGATAAAAGTGCCTATGAGTGCCAAGGAGATTGTTGTGTTTGTGACAGATACTGAACTTACACCCTACGACCTTCTAGATATGATTGAAGCTGAGGCTTTTACCAGTGCCAAAATTACTGTGGGGAATACGCTCAATCAAGCTTCGGAGGTCTCTGAGGCCTATCTTCAGCTTTCTGACTTGATGCAACTGGGGAAACATTTGAAGCAAAATGCAAAGGTGATCACATATGAGAGTCTGATTTTGCCATTGTTAATTCAAAGATTAAAGCATCCAGAGGCCCAGAATGAAATGAATCCATCCGCCTTATTAGCTGAAGTTATGAGATATCAGCTAAAAAGTGTTGGTGATGAAGAGCTTGAGGAAACGGCAATGCAGTTCTTTGAGTCCAATTTGAACATCACTGAAACTGCGAACAAGTTGTTCATTCATAGAAATACACTCATCTATCGTCTCAATAAACTCGAGACCATCACCGGATACGATATCCGAAAATTTAATGATGCCATCAACTATTATTTAAATTATTTGGTGGATAAAATCTGATATAGGGGTAAAGATAGAGTAAATAGTCAGCGATGTGGAGGTCAACATGCGAAAAATACTATATGCTCAAAAAATAAAACAAAGTCTAAAACGCTTTAAACAAACCAAAAAAGTAAGGTATATGAGAAGAGTAGATGCCAATCAGAGGGTTAGACCCCAAACGGAACCTTTCCTTTATGGTGTAGCAACCAGTGCATTTCAGATCGAAGGTAATCTGAACGCCGACGGTAGAACACCCTCCATTTGGGAGCCCTTCTGTGAGATAAAGGGAAAGGTCTTTGAAGGGCAAACAGGTGATGTCGCTTGTGATCACTACAGGCAATATAAGGATGACGTTGCTCTTATGGACTGGTTGGGCGTTGATGCCTATCGTTTCTCGATTTCCTGGTCAAGAATTTTTCCGGAAAAACACAAACCCAACCCAAGGGGACTCCAGTTCTATCTCAATTTGATTTCAGAGTTAGAAGACAAGGGTATAAAACCCTGTGTTACTTTATATCACTGGGATTTGCCAATTTGGGCCCAGAGAGAAGGTGGCTGGACCAACCGAAAATGTGTTAATTGGTTTTTAGAATATGCAAATTATATTTTTGATAAGTTGGGAAATCGCGTCAATATGTGGTTTACCCACAATGAACCCTTCTGCAGTGGCATTTTGGGTCATACTTTAGGCATGCATGCACCTGGCTATGAAAGTGTCAAAGATGGATTCTTAGCGGTACATCATATCTTGCTGTCTCATGGTAAGGCAGTAAGACTTTTTAGAAGCAAGCAGTTAAAGGGACAGATTGGTATTGTTTTAAGTGTGACGCCACTCTATCCTGACAGCGCATCTCAGGCAGACTATAAATCAACACACTTTGCAGATGCTGTTTCACATCGAATGTTTCTCGAAGCCCTTTTTAAGGGGACATACCCTAAGGAAGTCACGACCTTGGTCAATCGATTGACCAGGGGTAAATTGAAGCTCCATCCAAGAGACCTGGAAACCATATCAGAACCCTGTGATTTCTTGGGCATCAATTATTATACCAGAGGTCTGATAAAGACCAAGCAAGGTGGGATTGGCTACGAGGCTGGTAAACCTAGGGTACCTGTGACAGATATGGGGTGGGAAGTTGTTCCTTATGCGCTTAAAGCCATGATTGAAAGAATTCGAGAAGACTACACCAAAATACCGATTTACATTACAGAAAATGGTGCTGCATATCCTGATGAACTTGAAAAAGACTATAGGATACACGATGATCATCGTGTGGCATATTTAGAAAGACATCTTGAAATGGTGAACATGATCAATGCAGAAGGTGGTGATATTAGAGGATACTTCCTTTGGTCACTTCTCGATAATTTTGAGTGGCAGGAAGGTTACTCTAAGCGATTTGGTTTATTCTATGTGGATTATAAGACCCTAAAGCGTCATCCCAAGGACAGTGCTTACTTCTATATGGAATATATCCGAAAGCACAAGACAAGCCCTGAAACTTAAAATGTTTGTTCATGTATGACGGACAAATTGAAAACACTTCAAAATTAGGTCAACAAAATATTAAAAATAATTAACAAACGCCTTGACAGCAGATTTTATCATTGCTATAATCCAATACAATAACCAAATTTCGAAAACTCAAATGCACTGATGGAGAAAAAAGATTATGAAACCGTCTCAGAAAGCTGGTGGTTGATGCAAACCAGTACGATTTATAATTATAACTCACTCCTGAGCAACAAATCTGAAACCAGTAGGATTTGTCGGCACGTCCCGTTATAGGCGATTGAATTCATAATCCATGAGATTATTATTCAGGTGTAAAGAGGTTTCTAATTTGAGACAAATAAGGTGGTACCGCGAGGAGATATCCCCGTCCTTATAAGCAAAGGCTTATGAGAACGGGGTTTTTTGTATCTATAGGCATAAAGAAATGAACGGGGGGAAGAAGATGAATCAGTATGTTTTATCGGTTATCGTAGAAAATGAACCAGGAATACTAAGTCGTGTGGCGGGCTTATTTAGTAGAAGGGGTTATAATATCAAGAGCCTTTCAGTGGGTGAAACTGAAGACCCTAAGATCTCGAGAATGACCATTGTCGTCACTGGTGACGGTCAAATCGTAGAACAGATCAAGAAACAACTTCAAAAGCTTATTGATGTTATTAAGATTAGTGAGCTGGAACCTGAAGCATCTGTATATAGAGAGTTGGCTTTGGTTAAAGTTATTGCAAATGAACAAAACAGACCCTCTATTCTTGAGGTCGTTGAAATATTTAGAGGCAAGGTAATAGATATCGCGAAGGAAAGCTTAACGGTTGAACTTACAGGCGATCAGCATAAGATAAATGCCTTTGTGGATTTGATGATGGCATATGGTGTCAGTGAAATGGCGAGAACGGGTGTGACCGCACTTGCTCGATTCAACAACTAAGATTTCAAGTACGAAGACAATAAGACATTAAGACAATAAGATACGAAGATATTTAGTTACCAAGTTACTAAGTTATGAAATGGAGAGATCTTTATTTAAAGATGGTGGATTTGGATTGCTGAAGAGCGTGATAGCCCTAAACGAGGTTGGATTAGATAAGTACAAGAGGTTGGATTAGGAGTGATTGAGATGATAAATGTAGCAGAAGCAATGATAAAATGTCTTGAACATGAAGGTGTAGATACGGTATTTGGATATCCGGGTGGTGCGATTTTACCCATATATGAAGCCTTGAGAGGCTCTAGTATAAAACATATTTTAGTAAGAAATGAACAATCGGCGGTCCATGCGGCAAGCGGATATGCAAGAGAGTCGCAAAGGGTGGGGGTTTGCATATCCACTTCTGGTCCTGGTGCGACCAATATGATTACAGGAATTGCAACGGCATATATGGATTCAATTCCCCTAATTGCTATAACTGGTCAAGTGAGAAGGGACTATATTGGGAAAGACGTATTTCAAGAAGCAGATATAGTGGGCGCAACGGAACCTTTTACCAAGCATAACTTTCTCGTGACTTGTGCTGAGGATATCCCCACGGTCATGGCTAAGGCGATTAAAATTGCCACTACAGGTAGAATGGGACCGGTCCTTATTGATGTGCCAAAAGATATCCAGTTGACGTCAATTGACTTCAAGCATATTAAGCATGTTGAAATCTCAGGCTATAATCCAACCGTAATCGGACATACTGGACAATTGAAACGCATCATAAAACGCATAAAATCTGCACAGAATCCTGTGATTATTGCGGGTGGCGGTGTTTTGCTATCGGGTGCAAAGCAGGCTTTAATAAGACTCGCTGAACTTAGAAAAATACCTGTCATTAATACAATGATGGGCATAAGTTCATTTCCTATGGAATCCCCATATTATTTGGGGGTTATTGGTTATCATGGAGATGAAATATGTGATCAAGTGGTTAAAAGCGCAGATTTAATCATCATCATTGGGGCGAGAATGTCAGATCGTGCCACTAAAAATTTTAGTCTTATTAGGCCAGAAGCCAACTTGGTCCATATTGATATTGATCCATCTGAGATTGGGAAAATAGTCAATTATCAAATTCCAATTGTTGGAGATGCCAGAACGATTCTTGACCATATTAACGAAAAACTCACACCATATGAAGGTGCGTATTGGATAGAGTCAATGACAAGCGACCATCAAGCTATAAATGGGGATGAAGAGATAGACAGGGGGGTCAATCCTAAACGATTTCTAAATGAAATTACCAAGCGATTGACTAAGGATGCTGTTATTACAGCGGATGTTGGACAAAATCAAATCTGGACAGCCAAGCATATCAAGTATGCATACGATAGAAAATTTTTGAGTTCTGGTGGACTTGGGACCATGGGCTATAGTTTGTCGGCAGCAATTGGTGCCAAACTCGCTTCACCGGATAAAATGGTGGTTTCAGTAATGGGTGACGCTGGAATTCAAATGCTTTTGGGTGAGCTTGGGACACTTGCAGAAATAAAACACAAGGTAATCATCATCATTTTAAACAACAATCTTTTGGGCATGGTCCGCGAGCTTCAAGACAATGCCTATGGCAACAAGAGTCATTTTGGGATACATTTTTCCATATCACCTGATTTTGTAAAGATTGGTGAAGGCTATGGTATCAAGGGCAGGATGATTGAAAGCAATTCTCAAATTGAATCCGCTCTTGAGGAAGCCTTCGCCAGTGAAACATCCTTTATCATTGATTGTCGAGTAAGTCCTGAGGTGGATTCGCTTTAGAGGAGGGCTTGTAAAAAGTTTTGTTAGATTTTTAAGGAGGTAGGCCATGAAACAAGAAATAACCATCCGTGAATCCCTCAATCCTGGAGATCTTGGTTATTTAACCTATTTGCATGCTAAAATTTATAAGAATGAGTGTCAGTATGACCTTGAATTTGAAGGCTATGTCTGTAAAACATTTTATGATTTTACAAAGAGATATTCAGCTGATCATGACCGGTTTTTTATAGCAGAACAAGATGGCGTTATTGTAGGCAGTATTGCGATTTTAGGGCATAGCGACAATGAGGCACAGCTGAGATGGTTTCTTGTTGAACCCAAGTTGAGGGGGCTGGGGCTTGGTCAAACCCTTTTTAAAAAATCAATGGCATATTGTAAGATGAAAGGCTATGGCAAGGTTTGGCTGCTAACAACTTCTGATCAGGAGAAGGCTACTTCGATCTATGAGAAAGAAGGTTTTAAACTGATTAAAGAAAAAGCACAAACCATGTGGGGACGAGTTCTTTTAGAGAGAACGTATGAATTGAATCTATAACGAATAAAGTGCGACGTTAAATCAGCAAGAGCAGATTTTTAACAGTCGCACCTTTTTTATGGGATATAGGATGGTTTATAGAATGCCAAGCTCTTTCTTGGCGATTGGCAAACGCTTATAATAAGCATCATAAAACGATTCACCTTCATCGGGATTCAAATCATAAAAGCTGTGTATAAAGACCTCATTCAAGGCCATTATTTCTGACTCATCTCTTACGAATTTCATTCTAAAAGTAAATGCCTTAATAACCTGATGCCAAGAGAGTAAAAAGGCTTTGTTTTCTTTGTAGTTTTCTATGCCAATCCACTTTTTAACTTTGATTTTAGAGAGCTTAGGCTTGACACAGGCGTTTGTCTGAAGAATATATTTAAAGTCATCTGATTCATAAACACGTGCAAGTGGAAAAAGTCTGCAAATACTGGGCCTATGCGCATGAATTTGACATCGTTCATCTGGGCCTAAAAATTGACATTTGAGGGTACTTGGAGACATTTTAAGGTGGGGTTGACCTATCTTTTGCTCAATAATAATCTCAATTTTATCGCCTAAGAGGGCTTCAAAACTCAAACTGAGAGCATGTTTAATTTCGTATAGATCAAAGGGTGTCAGGGTGACGAGATCACCAACATCTTGACAGCATGCACTACAATCTTCGCAACCATTTGTATCTGCCCTGACCATATCGTTTATATCATAAAAATGTCCATCAGAGATATTCTCTAAAATAATATTGGATTTCATAAATTTACCTACCAGAATTATTTGTTTACAAGTCGATTTAAGTTTAATCAGATAATGGTGAAATGTCAATCCTATGATAAAATAAAGATAAAAAGAGTCGAGGGAGCTTGCCATGAAGCAAATAGATGAAATATTGTCAAAAATACTTGAATTTAGAGATCAGAGGGACTGGAAGCAATTTCATACTACGGAGAATCTAGCTAAATCGATTGCCATTGAAGCGGGAGAATTGTTAGAGCATTTTCAATGGGGTGATCTAGTTGATGAAGATGAGCTGAAAGATGAACTTGCTGATGTTTTGATCTATGGGTTTTTACTTGCAGATTCTATTGACGCAGATATTGAGACGGTTATCTTAGAGAAGTTAGAACGCAATAAGGCGCGTTTTCCAGTGGCACAGGTTAAGGGAAACTCCGGGAGATATACTCGGGTGGACTA
>NZ_JBVBZF010000076.1:0-13511 GCF_057447755.1 Fusibacter sp.
AGTTTTAAATACGAAAAAGTAGCTGGATATAATGAGCTAGTTCTTTCGGGGCGTACTGATTATTTAATTTACGATGACCCTGAAAAAACGAAAATGAAGCTGATTGTAGAAAAAAAGTCATCTTTTTCTAAAAATCAAAAATCTAAAATTGTTAAAGGACAAGTCAGCTCAAGCCAACTTGCACAATTATTGTTGTACATGGTGATTCATAAAGTCCCTAACGGTAGGTTGGTGCAGTCTTATTATGGTTTTGACTCTGATCTTACTAGCTTAAAATTAGGTGCTGAAGCACGTTGGGATATTGAAATTGATTCAAATAATGTAGCAAAGTTTACCGGAGATGGTGTTAGATCTATAGCTGATTTACTTCGATTCTATAAAACTTTAGCAGATCTTGTTGTTAACCGCCAAATTGCACCTAAACCCCGTGCCGCTGGGTTTAAGGCACCATGTGACAGTTGTCCACTTAATCCAGTGTGTCAAGGGTACGATGAAGGTAATATCTCACCAGCACTTTTTTTCAAAAACGCTAGATCTTTACTTGAGGCTTACCCTGCAAACCCCAGTAAAGCCACTATAACTCATTACAAAAGACCCATGAAACAATCATTTTTTGGAAAGCATTCTTACATTATTAAAGGAGAAAAAACCGATGTTTGAATTTGATTTAAGTACAAAAACTACTGCTAGCGCAGAAGAGTTGAGAAAAAAAGCGACTAGCAACCGGTTCATTAGCCGACCTGGAGAGTACACTCTGAATATTTTGAGTAGGGAAATTACAAAAATCAACGGGTCTGATCCCAGTTGGTTTAATACAAAAATTGTAACTGAAACCGCGGACGGACTGCAATTTGGCCTCTACCCTCTGATCCCCAAGACCGCAGCGAATAATTTCGCCTTCAAATCCCCTACCATGACAGAACCGTCCGATTTTGCATTAAAGGGAATCTTCAATTTTCTTACCGGTCTTGGGGTTCAGATCGAGGACTTTAACGACATTCCAGCCATTTGCAAGGCACTTTTCCATGATTCAGATATTATGGTCGGAAAAAAGATTAATGTAGCTATAGGGTACAAAGGCATCCATGTCAAATGGGTGAAAAAAGACGACAATGGTGACAATTTGTATCAAGCATTTAATAACGATGAAGTTTTTACTATAGGCGAAGATGAAAATAAAGTCATCTCCAATAGCTTACCTAGCGCCGATGCGGTGGTCAACTGGCTAACTGGATTAGGTATCGAAGAAAAGAAGATAGGAAAATTCCCACAAATACTTAAATTCTTGTCAGCGCCTCAGCAAATTAATGTACTAGAACCAGCCTCACCAGAGGCAGTGGCCGAAGTTAGTGAAAATCCCTTTGCATAACAGGTATTAGATGAAATTCTATAGAGAATTTAGCAGACAAATGTGGTCCCGTTATGGGACCATGTTTCCCATAACACATCTTCCTAGATGTGGTTATAGTTCTCTTTATGCTGTGTCCGAAGAAGATGCCCGCATTATTCAAAACGAAGGGCATTCTAGAAATAGAGATAGATTTAAGGTCTACAGCGATACTCTTTACATGGATTTTGATGATGGTGACGCAACACTATGGAATGCTCTACCTAAATTGTTAGAGCTGAATGCACCTTTAAAGATATATTTTTCAGGCAAAAAGGGGTATCACGTGGCTTTACCTATACAACCAATGTATGGCCATAACGTACCTGAATTCCAGAAAGTTTTTGTCACTAAACTGGGGATTGCATGTGACCACAGCCTATATCAACATGGTAGACTTTTTTCTAACCCAGGCAGAGTGCACCCTAAAACAGGGGTGCCCAAACACCTAATACTAGAACTGTTTGAAGGGGAAGCACTAAAGATCCCAGAGTTCATTGTGGTAGAGAAAAAGAAAAAGATTGACTTAGAAAAAGATATTGATCATTTAAGATTTGGATTAATGAGATTACTGCAATTAATTGCCAATGAGCCTATGATCGGGGATCGACACACTGGGATTTGGGGTTGTGCCACTACTTTGAGAGACGCCGGGTTGTCTGAAGAAGCCGCCCTAGAAATTCTCTCAATGGTAAATGAGAGCTGGAAAAACTCAAAAGACCCAGAGGAAATCGAAGCGGCGGTTACACAAGGATATAAATAAATGGATGATTTTTCACGAAACCAGTTAATACGCGGCATGCGTAAACAATTTATGATGTCTGAACTTAGAAAAGAGGCATTAAATAGGGCTCGTACCTCAGTTCTTAAGATAAAAAAGGATGGCACGGTACAACAACGACTATGTAAAAAAACAGGAAAAATGGTCCCAATGTACACTCATACATATACTTGTGAAAAGTGTATTCGCCACGGGTTAACTAAACAAGATGCAAAAGTAGACCATATCTCCCCTGTGCAGCCTTACGACATTCAAGCCAAAGAAATCGGATCAGCTAAATTTAGTTTAGGTGCTTATGTTGATAGGCTTTGGTGTAGCTTAGATAACCTGTGGGTTTTGTGCAAAACATGCCATGATCAAAAAACGGCCCTCGAAAAGAAGATACGGGCTAGGTGGAGAGCACATTTTAAAGGCACATCCACCCCTCCAAAACCCATGGATGGTAGAAAGTTTGATGAATATGAACTTTAGAGGATACGATTTAAGGCCAGTTCAACTGAAGGCCATACCTTTTCTACAAAGTCCAGAAAAATTTGTAGGGGCAGAGTTATTAACCGGTTCTGGGAAAAGTTTACTGGCCGTATATTTACAAGATCATTCGGATTTTTGTGATATTATCACATGTAACAACAATTTAGCCACTGAACTTGCGGAAAAATTTGAACTCAATGCTGTTATGGGACGTACTAACTATGCGACTAAGCGAGAGTACAGGGCAGCACATAAAATTGCGAGTGAATCCAAGAATTGTGTTTTTAATCCAATGAGCTATATTTTTCACCAATTATCATGGGGCTTTAGAACACCGAAAAAGATAGTTATTGATGAAGCACACAAATTGATTCCATTTGTGCGATCGGCAGCGCACTTCACTTTAAAGTTAGAATCGGCCCAAGAATATGCATCCATTAAGAAAAAAGGTACCGATGAAGTCGACGAATGGGCCGTTCACTCTATTTTGTCTAGAAAGTTTTCAAAGTTGAAAACTTTAATAGAAAAATATGAGACAACAAAACCAGATCAAGCGGTTAAATGGCAAGCAGAAATGATGCACATCGCATTTTTATACGAAACGGTTGTTAGCTGTGCCCCTGATTATACTTTTGAATTACGAAAAACCAAGGGAACCGTATTAAGTTACGAAGTTGTTATTACCCCGGTTTTTGTACCAAAATTAATTATGAAAAAGTTTTTTAATGCTGATCAAATTGTATTTTTATCTGGCACAATGCCAAAAACGGTATTCGATGAACTGTGTTTTGAGGATGCAGCCAAGATTTACCAGCAATTTGAACACCCAACTCCAAGGGAGAATAGAGCTATTCATTGGGTGCCGGTGGCCTCAAAATCCAGAAAAATACCTGAAGAATGGGTGCAGCAATTAAAACCCATTTTAACGAAACATAAGAACATAGTCTTTCACTGTACATATGGAGATGCTCCTAAAATTGCCAACTTATTAACCAACATGGGGGTGCCTAAAACCAGTATTTTCACGTATAATAGTAAGTCATCAAAATCAGATTCAGTAGCTAAGTTTAAATATTCCGGCGGTATTCTATTGGCTTGTGGTTTAGACGAAGGTATTGATTTTCCTTATGAGGAGTGTGATGCGGTTATCGTAGGGAGAATTCGTTACCCATACATCGGTGATCAGGACGTCTCTAAACGATTGGCTCAACCCAACGGGCAAGTGTGGTATGACGTAACCACGGCTAGTAGCTTGTTTCAACAATTGGGCAGGGGTTGTCGAGCACCGGATGATAAATGCAGCATGTACGTATTTGACCCACTATTCCCTAAATTGATTACTAAAACTAAAAAACATATCAATAAGTCATTAACCAGTGCTATTTCATGGAGTTAGTTTGATGGCAACCAAATATTTGTTTTTATCCACAATTCACAAAGGATATGACCCGGAAGTACTTGAACTTTTAGCAAATTTCCGCAAACACTACGAATTAATGCCGATACACTTGGGAAAAATTTGTACAGACGAAGAATTGAAAATGTTGACTAATCGTCAAATGAAAATAAAGACCTTTGACAAACAAAAGGAAGAGATTTCCAAGGTTACAAATATGGCCCCCAGGGACGCTGAATTAGCTGTAGTCGAGGCTTTCGAATATCTTTGTAGCCTAGGAAGCACTAATATTGCGGATGTTTGCTGGGAAGAGATGGTACCTGAACATGTGGAGCATATATCCACTTACGATAAACGATTATTAACTGCATATTTAGGCGGCATGATCAGACAAATTCTATTAACCACTGAAGTTTCTAGGCTCTATGATGCCCAACAAACTAGGGTAGACATACTTCGCGGGTACATGCCAGAACTTCAGTTTTTAATCAATGATGCCAGTATTTTGCCGGGCACTGAAGGTTTAGATGATGCATTATGGAATGAAATGAATTTAGGTGCCCATTTAAAAGCCTCAGCAACTATGGCAAATGGAGATAAAGTTACTGGTAATCCCATAACCTCTAGAGTTCTTTCATACTATCGGCTTAGAGGGCACAGTTGGATTCTACCTCATGGTATTCCTGCAGCCGAGGCCATTCCGGACGAAGGTCTGAATCAGGCCAAAAATTATTTTACCACTGGTTCACTGCGATTTGACAGGCATGCTAGTAAAGCATCTGATTACTACAAAGCAAAGAATATTGCCGGTGCGCTCATGGTAGTTGTTGATAACGGTCAATTTTTTACCAAACAAATTTTTATTGACGAAATAGATGGGGAACTGGCTATCCTAGATGATGGATTAGTGTTTTTTAAAGATAAAATCATTGAAGCCGGTCGCGATAATACGGCTATTCATGTTACTGATGTACATTTACCTTATCAAAATGCTGGGGTTATGGGGGCGATTAAGTACTTAGCTGAAGCCCTAAGGCCAATATATTTTTATGATGGAGGGGACACGTCCAATATCGATAGTTTTAACCCCCATGGAGGGCAAGCATGGGGTGAGCTGGAAAATAAACGTTTTGCCACTGATTTAGGGGCTCTACGTGGATATACTAAATTTATCGATGATTTAAAGGTTTTTAAATACAAAACAATTATTGATTCCAATCACATGGATTGGGTTGATAGATTTTTAGAAAAGGTTCCAGCTTTAAAAGGTTTTATTGACTGGGACACTCTAGGAAAAAAATATTTTAAGGGTTGGAAGATAATGCATCGCAGTCATGCTCAAGATTCTATCGTAAGGTTTATGGATATTGTGCTGAGGCACGGTGATCAAGAAAACCTTTATCAAGCCTTTTTACTATTTGTCAAGTATATCGGTGGGCACTTCCATCGTCGCATGGGGTTAGGAAGGGTTGCTAAAACTGGGCCGGGGTGCAATCTTAATGCGAAATACCTCAAAGGGTCTCAAACCGCTTGGCAGAATGAAATTACTACCTTAACGGGTTATAAAGGAGTTGCATCTTTTTCAATTAAGACTGTTTTACATAAAGAAAATACTTCAAGATTACTTTTTAGAAATGAAATCGTGGAATTTCCCCATGTTCAATTAGAAATTATCAAAGATTAAGGAGATTTTTATGGATATCAAGAGCTTAGATTTCAGTAACTTAGACAAATATGCGTCAAATCCTTCATTTGCCCTTAGTGCGATTATTATCGGACCTTCGGGCTCAGGCAAATCCTCGGTTTTAAGAACCTTGACTGGCAAGGTGATGTATCTCCACGGATCAGATGAGCAACATGGGGCGGCCCAAGCTTCAGGGGGTAGAGCTGAAATAATGGCATATAATTGGGGATTACATCCTGTTACTAGGGAAAAGTTAACTAGCGTCGAATCATTTGATCTTTTAAATATGTTATTACAAAAAGATGTAATTGAAAAAAATGGGATTACCGCCATTGCGTTGGATTCTGCAACTTCCTTGGAAAAAATGGTTAAGGGGTTGCCACAATGGGCTGCCGATTGCTTGACTAAAGAGGGTAAACACAATTCATTTGCAGAGTCCAGCGTTACTCAAAAGTATATTGATAAGATCACTGAAAGACTTTTTATGCTACAAGATCAACTTGGGATTGATGTAATTGTTACCTGTATAGCCGATGCTAAGAGTATGACTGATAACGGTGAGTATGATGAAATTAGACCGCGATTAGCCACCTATAGTACTGCCGAAGGCACTATCCAACAATTTGCAGATGTTTTATTAGTAGGTCCTGTTACAGTTCCTACGGCGGATGGACCGGTTACCGGCCACTGTTTTCAATTTAATGGGCAAATAAAAAGAGAGTCAAAGGACCTAAACGGCACTGTAAAAAAGTTTTTAAATTTTACCCCAAGAATCACTTGTAAAAATAGTACTACTACATACAAGAGGCTAATAAGAGCTGACTTAGATTTAGTTAAAGAAATTAAAAACAAGTAAGAGGTTGGTGTGAAATACGCAGCAATTGACTTTGAAACTGGAGAAGAGAAAAAGCAGGGGCTGGAGGCCTCTGTTAATTACTATAAACACACCTTCAAAGCCTGGTCATTGGCGGTATCTTGGCGAAATGATTCCAATCATTTATGTAATGCCTTTACAGACAATCCCAGGGAAATCCGAGATTGGTTGGCAGAGCTAGGTACCCGTCAAACTCCTATAATCACACACAATCAAGCTTTTGAATACGGGGTCATGTTGAATAAATATTCGGACATTTCTCTTAACTGGCATGCTGACACTATGCGACTAGCATTCATGGCAGATGGAGGGGGCAAGTACGGGGGTGAGTATCAAGAAGATGACGAGGGTTATAGGCAGGGGTTGGGGCTAGAGGACTGTGCCTCTAGATTTCTTTCTTTGGAAAATCGAGAACATAAAGCAATAGCCCACGATTACCTTAAAGAACACCATAAAATAACTAAACACTTTGGTAAATTTTTACATCTATTACCGAGAGATATCCTAAAACCCTATAATACCGGTGATACGGATATAACTCTAATGCTGTACGAAACATTAATTGTACTTTTAGAAGAAATGGGTATCAATTGGCTACATAATTGGCCCCTTTTCGATATTAGGGCAAAACTTACGGCACACTCTAAAAGTGTCGGAGTGGACGTTGATATGAACCCGTTATTGGCTGAAATAATACGACTAGAAAAAGTAAAAGAGGACGTTGAAAAAGAGTTTAGGGAATTTGGGGGTCGAGAGTTACTTGACTGGGAGTGGAAGAGAGCCATGCAGTGGGTTGACGATGTAAAAACTGATAAAGGTAAAGTCAAGAGGTTTGAATCACTGGCCACTGACCAAAAAAAGATCGAAGAGCACTATCGATTAAAACTATCCTCTACCAGCCAACTAGCGGATTTTCTTATGAATGTCAAGGGGGTGCAGCCAAAACTTTTCACCAAGCCACAAAAAAATCGAACGTCCAAAAAAGAATTTGTACCCAAACCGTCTTTTAAAAAAGATCATTTAGGGCAATGGGGTGAGGGGGGAGAAATTTTACAAAAAATTGGGCAGACCAACATAGTGTTAGCCCAAGCTTGCAACGTTTATTTGATGGCTGAGGAGTATGACGGTAAGTGTCACTTTGACCTACGACCTATGGGCACGGCTTCCGATAGAATGTCCTCAAAATTGGAGAGTTAAAATGATGCATTCCCATACTTTAGAGAAAATGCGACAAAAAGTAAAAGAAGATAAGCATACACCTAGATTCAATGCCTTGGCCATGGCGCGCAAATCCGAGGCTTTTATGAGATGTTTACGGGCGGCCCCTGGCAAGCTACTTGGGGGTGCCGATGTAAGTTCATTAGAACCAACTATATCAGCTGAATTTTCCAAAGATAAGTATTATTGCTATGCTACTAGGGACGGAATTGGGAAAACCCCCTTTATTGACGAGCGCGGGGTACTAATGATTGATGATATTTATCTAATGTTTGGCTCCATGGTACCACGATTAGGTGATCAAATAAAGGAAGCTTTTGTTACTGAAGATCTGTTTGCAGCCTATATGGAAGATAAGGAATCGGTGACAAAGGGGCACCCCAAGATTAAAGGCTTACGACAAAAAATATTCAAACCCAGTGCCCTAGGACTGGAGCGGGGTATGGGTTGGAAAAAGCTACAAAGTGATCTCCTCGAAAAAGGGGGTGTTGAGACAACGGTAACAGAAGCAAAGGGAATTGTCAAAGCTTACTGGGATTTATTTAGTGATCTTAGGGTTTTGGGAGATAGTTTAGCCATAGAAGTTGAAAAACAAGGGTTTTTTACTACACCATTTGGGGTTGCTATCCATTGTGAACCTCATAAGGGATTGGCTTTTTTCACTCAAGCGGTTGGTATGGGTGTTTTAGATTTAATGCAAGCAAAGTATTACACTAGGGTTGGGTTTGATAAATACGTAGCAACTATCCATGATGAAATGCTTTTTCAGATACCAGAGGATTTCAAAGACGAGAATACTAGGATTTTTACTGAGTGTTTAGATTCCCTCAACGCTAGCTTAAAATGGTCCGCTCCAATACGAATGACCCCCCAATATGGAAAATCTTTCTGGGATATCAAATAATTACAAGTTAAACTAAATTTTAAAAACCAGATGACCGAAAAGACAATATAACAAAAAATGAGGTCTTTATGGTCATTTTACTATCAAAACCAAGAATGATGGAGTTATTAGGTGCTGAAATCATTAATATTGGCAATGATAATAGTAGAGTCGAGCAACAATCATCGAGCAGTGTCTCCGAAAGGGGCAAAAGGACTAATGCAATTGATGCCGATAGGAGCAAAAGAAGTCGAGAGGATAAGTAACCTCAGTTGTAAAAAATTATTTAATCCAAAAGTTAACGTTCAGTGTGGGACCACCCTTTTTGACTATTACTTAAAACGTAGTAATGGGTCTATACGCAAAGCCTTGATTTTATACAACTCTGGGTATTATGGCCTTAGGGCTCGTAAATTGCCTCGTGAGACGCGAGAGTACTTGACTAAGGTCTGCACATTAACCAACTGTGAAACGGTCCTAGAATCGTCGATTTGGGGCCCTTATTGGATTGATCAACCAAACCCATTACGGAGAATACCTTGAAGATAGTTATTGCCGGGTCACGAGACTTAGATAGCCATTTTGTATTAAACATATTGCTGGGCAATGCCAAATCAATTCGGGATTGGGCGTGTAAAACATTTAATGTCAATATTAATGATGTTGTCTGGCTAACCGGAATGTGCCCAACGGGCGCTGACAAGTTTCCAATTATGTGTGGCCTATCGTATGAGCCTTATGAAGCCGAGTGGAAAAAATTCGGAAGATCAGCAGGGCCTATTCGCAATGAGCAAATGGCAAACGATGGTGATGGATTGTTGTTAGTCTGGGACGGTAAAAGCCGCGGTTCACATGATATGAAAAAACGTATGCTTATAAAGGGCAAACCTGTATTTGAAATAATCATAACACAAGGAATACACGATGAAGTATGTATACAGATGCAATCATTGTAACTATGAGTATGAGGTAGAGCATTCCATTGCAGATTGTGATTATCCTAGATATTGTGGTAAATGTGAACAAGAGGTGCGACGAGTTTTACAACCAGTAAAGCATATTGGCCCAAAAGTTAAACCAGGTTCTGCAGAAATTAATGCCTATAGAGAGCATTGGCAACAACATGCACTTGATAAAAAGCGAGGTTTTAAGAAATGAAAGAACGCCGTGAATTTCCCGAAGAGGAAGTGATGAAAACAGAAATAATGGATTCATTCACAAAGACATTACGAAGCAAGTTTCCCCCTAAATACGTTATAGTAGGGCCACTCGTAGTGGTGGCTGCTCTCGTTATTTGGTTTTGTGTGCCAACCAAAGTGCAACATTTACAAGATTGTCAAAGCCTTGCAAATGATTTGTGGCGCCCGCTGACCGCTACTGCGATGATTCCTTTGAAAGGTAGGATAGGGCCATATAAAGTAGTAACGACACATAATACAGGTATTATCGACTTCTTATACCCCGATAATTTGGGGTATGAGTGTCGTTTAAACAATAAACAAGCTTGGTATATTATTCTTAACCCCAACCAAGGAGTAGCTTTATGAGCGAACCAAAAGCAAAGCGCAACAATCTTAAAGACATAAAACCTCAATTTAGGTATTTGCACCCTGATCTGATAAACGCGTGTGTAAGACCGTATTCCAGTTACAAACCGCAGATTCTTTTTAGTACTAAGATAGCGATAGAGCTTAAGGACCTTTTGCTAGGTGTAGCCTCTAATATAGCGCTTAACCATTCAGATGCACTAGCACAGTGTGCATATGGTATGATGGCTGGGGCTATTAAGTATGACCCGTGGAATTTTTTGAATGGGTTCACTACATCAGATATTCTTGATAGCCTTGAGCGCCACACGTATGAGTATCTACGTAATCCCAACGTCATTGACCCAGACGCTTCACAAATTTTGAAGAAAGGATATGGAGATAACGCCCCCTCTATATACCATTATGGTTTAATTTTAACCAATATTAATATGTATCTATGGCTAACCCTTAACGGGGGTTTGGTGGAAGATCGAGGCTACATTCTATGGGAGCAACAACACAATGAATCAAAATGAGTTTGCTAAACAAATATCCAAATGGTACCCAGAAAAAACTGAAGAACAGTTACAGCGCTGGGATGAAAATGGAAGCGAGATTACTAAATCTATCTTACTGGTTTTATATACGGTGAGGCGATTGTCAAAAGTTATGAAAGCCACTAAATACGGAAAAGAACTAAGTGTTAACCACTTGGTTTCTTTGGATACAATAGTTCAAGTTATTTTAAATGCACCCTCCAATGAGTTTGTTGACCCTAAGTGGCGGCAATTTCATGATATTATTCACTATACAACCGGTATGGTGGAGGAATCTACTGAAATACTTGAGCAAGTTTTTACTTCAATATGTGAACGTAAACCGTATAATAAGGACGAACTCCTAAATGAATGTGGGGACTTACATCACTATATGACCCGTTTCACTGAGATGATGGGGTTTGGCCTGGGGCAAATTCGGGAGGCCAATTACAATAAATGTCACAAGCGCTTCGGTGATAACTATACTGATCAAAAAGCAATAGAAAGGAAAGATGAAAATGAGTAAAAAAGTTAAAACGATTACACAAGCCAAGAAAGTTGTCAACAATTACAAAGGTGTGCATTGACAGATAATAAAAGGTTATTGTGGGTCATACCACGACCCAAAGATTGGTTTTTTAGAATACAAAGGAGAAAGCCGGTGCCAAAGCCAAACTTTCAAGTAGTGAAAATTGTATACACAGCCGATGAAGTGCTAGACTGCCTTAAAGAGGCATACCACACTCTCTTAGTGGTAGATACAGACGGTTGTGAGGCAGAAAAAAGGTTGCTGCAAGACACGATTGTGACTATTAGTGTGTGTACTTTTCAAACCATGCAAGGCAGATTACGAAAAATGCACCTGAATTTGTTGAAAAGTAAGCTGTTCTTATTAGGTGTAGCCATTGATCTTAGCGTTATGGAAAGTTTTATCGAGAATCAAGCACTAAAGAAGTAGCCACAAGGCTACTTACAATTCAATTCTTTTCTTGGCACTGACTTTGGTTTAGGGGGCTCTAGCAGCCCTAATTCTATAAAAGCACTTGTCAATATAATTCCAGCTAAGATCCATTCTAAATATCTCATGTATTATCTCCTTTGTTATAACTACTATCGCATAAAGATTTCAAAAACTTTAGCTAAAGAAATCTTACATTACGACCGACAAGGGTATAACTTGATTTAATCATAAAACGGGACTTATTATGAGTAACAATACGATTGATTTTAGACACTTGAACTTACCTTTCTATAAACAAGTGGCCGCAGGACAAATACCGGGTCATGAAATAATCACTAAGTTTGCTACAAATGAAGATTTAGACACGGCTGCTTATGAAGAGATTTGGCACACTAATAATGGTACAGCGAATCAAACCGCCCAAATCAACCCTATCCTAACCCCCACCACATTTACTTTAAAATCAACTAGTCTCAACGACGATATTGCTGGCACAGGCATGAGAAAAGTTGAGGTTTTCTATATAGATGCTAATTTTATGTTGGCTTCAGAGGTGGTCGATATGGCTGGTACAGCGGCGGCGGTGACTTCCGGAACCGGTTATGCCATCTGGCGTATGAAAGGTTACGAGGTGGGGACATATGGAGACGGTAATGCTGGCAACATTAGAGCGTATGGAACTGATCAGGCGGGCGGGGATATAGCTGCCAATATTCAGGCATATATGCCAGCCGAGGGGACGTTGGGCAAGGGTAGCACCTTAATGACACAGTTTTGGGTTCCGGTAGATAAAGTGGCAGAATTACTGTGGTTGGATGTAAGTTTTGCTGCTGACAAAACCGTCAATGTAGATCTTCAAATCCAAGAAAATGCCAATGTATTTACTCCCGGTAGCACGCCACCGATGTCTCCTTGGCGTACAATATGGCATAGCCATCACTCAGACGTAATTGACTTGGCTAGCCCCGTGATTATACCATCGAATACGAAGATACGGGCTATAGGAATTGCCTCTGGGGTAAAAACCGAGGTATCAGTGAATTATCAATTAATGTTAAAACCGGTTTAAAGGGGTTATCGTGTTAACATTATTCTTTTTTATTTGGATGTATTACGATCCAATAGAGCGTAGAGCTTGGTTAACTCTGGAGTTAAGAAATAAATTAATAGTAGTCACCTGCCTATTAGTGGTAGAGGTAGCTAATATACTTTTTTGGTCAACTCTGACTTCCGTAATAACAAAGGTATTCCTATGATTAAGTACAAAAGAGGCATTATTTCATCGACACATAACCTGCGTATACGCTACAATAGTCAAGGATTTGGGGTTGTGGGGGAAGTATCTGATGGATATCGAAATCAAAATGTATTCATGAAAAATTTTACAGATACAGAATCTGCTAAAGAAGTATTAATGGGATCTAAATTATCAGATACGTTTGACCGATTAGATTACGCAGATTCACAGGAAAAACACGCAATTCAACGTGAACATGAATTAAGGAGAATATCTAATGGGTAATAAACTAGACAAAGTACAGTATAAAAATGTTATAATAGGACCTTTTAATACCTTGGAAGAATTGAATAGTATTTGGTATCGCCTGAGGGAATTAGGGTGGCTATCACCGGATCAAGGGGAGGAACCCTGGGATGAAGAAGATTTTTGTTACCATTCTATTGAAAAAGGGCGCAAATATGTAAAATTGTATAAAAAGAAGGGCGAATTTGGCTTATATAAAGCGAAAGCAGTGGAAAGTGTAGAAACATTTCTGAAAAATACCGAAG
>NZ_JBVBZF010000077.1:0-13452 GCF_057447755.1 Fusibacter sp.
AACAAACCAGGAAGCGGTGCCTTAATGACCTTTAAGGATTCAAACTGGTTAATGTCTATGGTTGTGGCCAAGCAACCACATTTTAAAAATCAACCTGAAGACACCACCATTTTTTGGGCTTATGGCCTCTATACCGATAAAGTTGGCGATTTCGTGAAAAAACCTATGCGTGATTGTACTGGCGAAGAACTCCTCGTTGAGTTAATACATCATTTACACATGGAAGAGCATCTTGACGAAATCATGGGCACTGTGGTTAATGTCATCCCTTGTATGATGCCGTATATTATTTCAATGTTCCAACCAAGAGCCATTAAGGATAGACCACAAGTTGTGCCAGCAGGATCTGAAAACTTCGCAATGATTAGTCAATTTGTTGAAATTCCAGATGACATGGTCTTTACTGAAGAATTTTCCATAAGAGCCGCTAGAATTGCAGTTTATAAACTAATGAAATCGCCTAAGAAAATTTGTCCAATTACACCCCATCAGCATAATATTAAAACCTTGTTAAAGGCGGTTAATACAAGCTACAGATAATAAACAAGTCAAAATATGCAATCATGTGGATTCACCTTGTAATTAGAGAGCATTATCTTTTGTACATTAAGGGATGGCCAAAACCTTGTTTTGCCGCATCTAACCGCTATTTAGAAGTTGAAATTTCCCGATCAATGAACTAATGTAATATAATAAAAAGGCCATCACGCTTATAGGAGAGTTCATATCCTAGATATGTCCCCCATCGTGATGGCTTTATTATTGAAATCTTAGAAGTTACTATTTAAACATGTCCTTTGACCAAAATATTTTTTCGTGCTGAATGAGCCATGTTCCCTTTTCTTTGATAATGACAGATTGGTTGTGCTCGGTAAAGACAAGGCCACTACTTGATTTAATGGTCATCGTATAATAAATGATATATCTATTTTGTTCAGAATCATAATTAAAAGTGTCAAACTTTATCGTATCAAGTGTAAGACTTTCTGTGGGATTCATATCAACGTACTCATAATAGAGTGTAGACATACGATTGGCCCAGAATGCTTTAAAGGCATCCTCAGTAAAGTAAGGCTTAAAACGACTTGTGTGCAAGTCAATGAGGACAGCTACATTATTTTGCTTATAGGCCAGATAGGATTCATCATTGGCATTTGATGCGTCGACATTGCAGAGCTTCTCCTTATATTCAACAAGTCTGTTTTTAATGGTGATTCGATCTAAAATATGATATTGGCCATTGATGCCGATAAGTGCTAATAATAGCATAATGATCAAGGCGGTGATTATGTATGGTCTTTTCATTTTACGTCTCCCTTCCCACATGGTTAAAAATCATTTTGTCGTCTATAATCAGTTAACGCCAAAACCTTGTTTTGTCGTCTATATAAAAAAATCCAGGCATAACCTGGATTTTGGTTAATGAATTAATTGTTGATGATTTAATGGTTGATGAATTAATTAAATGTTTAGCGTTTAATATGCATTTTAATTTTGTGACTATCATCATCATCGTTTTTTGACGAGTCGTCACTGGAGCTGTTCATTTCTTGTTTTAATCTACACCTGTCACAGTATTTACCAAAGCCAATCTTTTTACCACAGCCCAGGCAATGGTTGCCAACCTTATCAGTATTTAACGAAAGTCTTCCTTCGTCGACGTATTTCATAATTTGACGGACAGTGATTTCAATGCCCATTTCTGCCAATAGATCAATTATACCTTGTGGAGAAATGTCTGGATTGTCATAAACGGCATCTCTTGTAGCTTGAAATTTATCTCTTTCAGGGTCTCCGGTGCTCTTAAAGTTTCTAGTGGACAATCGACAAGCACTACAAATCTTGCTGTCCCCTTCATCACCAAAAAATCGACCACATTGCTCACATTTTCTTAGCATTTTGTCCTCCCTTAATACATTAATACTTTGCTCTAGTACTTTCAATTTAGGGTCTTTAATGTGAATGATATTATGTATACTAGAAATAATGGTCCTTATATATTCATTATAACATATTTATTATTATTTCACTTGTTATTTTACAACACACGGCTATTTTTTCAGAATATTCTTTCAAATAATGGCGATTTTTATCCTAAAATGTTAAAATGGATATTAAAATAAGTTCAAATAATGCGTAATTAATAGAATGAGGTGAATAAAATGCAAACAAAACAAGCGGTTTACGACGCCTTAAAGGCGCTTAATATTGATTTTAAAGTATACGAGCATCCACCCGTTTACACTGTTGAGGATTGTGATAAGCTCGATTTTGAATTTGAAGGCGTTGGCTGTAAGAATCTTTTTTTAAAGGACAACAATGGCAAGAAACATTATTTGGTCGTCGTTGAAGACCATAAACGTGTCGATTTAAACAAACTATCAGAGGATTATGATTTGGGCCGAGTCGGATTTGCATCGGCGAATAGACTTATGAAGTATCTAGGTTTATTGCCTGGTTCCGTATCCCCCTTTGGTTTAATAAATGATACCAAGGGCGAGGTTATCGTGATTGTAGACAAGTCATTGCTTTCGGAATCCCTTCTGACATTTCATCCTAATGTAAACACTGCCACGGTGGAACTCAAGACAGATGATTTTGTCAAATTTCTTGAAAGCCGAGAAAATCAAGTTTATTATTGGGCGCTATAATTTGAAAATACCGAAACCTCTTAATAGAAAGGGTTCGGTATTTTTGTGTTTTAAGGTTATTATTTAATTATTTAAATCTTGCACTTTTCAATGCTTCAATGTCAATTTTTTTCATTTGAAGCATTACTTGTGTGATTTTTCGAGTGGCTTCCTCGGAATCGGATCGCATCAGTTCTCCCATGTTGTAAGGTAAAATCTGCCATGAAAATCCAAATTGATCTTTCACCCACCCGCATTGTTCTGCTTCAGGCACTGCGGATAACTTTTGCCAATAATAATCGATTTCAGCCTGATCATCGCAGTTCAGTATGAAGGAAAATGCCTCATTGAATGTAAAATCGACTTCATAACCATTGTCCATTGCTGTAATTGGCGTGTTTTCAAGACTGAATGAGACAAAATTAATCTTTGCTTTTTCATTTGTGGACTCACCCGCTTCGTAACGGCTTATAAAATTGATTCCTGCATGTTTAAAGACATCCACATAAAAGTTTACAGCCTCTTCAGTACGGCCACAAACACCATTTGAGAACAAAAGATTTGGTACGATTTTTGGCGTATGACCATTCTGTTCAGTTAAAAATAGTTGCCATGATAAACCATACTTATCTTGGATCCAGCTATAATATGGGCTAAAGGGATACTCTCCCAGAGGCATCAACTCACTGCCATCTTCTGAAAGTGCTTTCCAAAGTGTATCAATTTCAGCTTTGGAGTAACAGTTGACCATGAGTGAAACAGAAGGATTAAACTTAAAATATGGACCAGCACTTATAGACATAAATGGCTGGCCAGCAAGTTTAAAGGTTAAAATTTCAGCGTCACCAGAAGGTGTATCTCTAATAATGTCTATATGCTCTACTTTAGAATTTTCAAAGAGAGAAACATAAAACTCAGAAGCTTCACGTGCTTCTTGATCAAACCATAAATGTGGCATAATACTTTTCATTGAATTCTCCTTTTACAGTCAATTGAACTGATTTAAGTTAGCTTTAATAAAAATATTATACCCCAATAAATGTACGGAAATCCATAAAGTAACGATGAAATATTCTATTTATGTGCAAGTGATGATTTAAGGTTATGAAGTCCATATTTCAGCCTTGTTCATTTCCTTTTGAAGGAGATCAACAAATTGACTGGCATGCCATCCATCTACTGTGGCATGGTGTACATTAAAGGAAAAGGGCAAGAATGTTTTCCCATCACGTTCAAAGTACTTTCCCGCCTCTATGGTTGGAAAATAATATGGCTTATTGTCATAAGAGTGTAGAGCAAAATGTTTGAACTCAAGCCAAGGAATGCATGAAATTGAATAACAGTTTGCAGGTGGCATTGTAGTAGACATAGGAAGTAAAGTTTTTTCGCCTCCAAAAGTGTCTTGATTCTTAAGATAGTTTTGGTAAAAGACCTTGAAATCCGCATTAAATGGGGTCCAAAGAATGGAGATGGTCTTATCGTCATCATGAAAATGAGGATACATTGGTGTCAATTCATCCCAGTAGCCAAGGTTCTCTTCATGGTATGCGACTTTAAGGTATTCAAGTTGATTAACCACTTTAGTCGTAACCCATAAGTAGGCGGGAAAAAATTTTATTTTTTTTGATTTCAAAATAGTCATCATCACTGTTATATCCAGTTCAACCGTTATAGAATATCCAGTGGGTGCCATTTTAGAAAAATAGTAGAACAGTTGATTCCTTTGCCAATTTTTAAGATCTATTGGTGTGAAACCAGCTGGCCATTGTTCTTTGTTCATTTATTATGCCTCCATAATCCGTGTTTGTTGCAATAATAGTAAAGGGCCTCCCCTTTCATTTTGGGGAATCTTATTTCGGGGTTCTGCTCTGGATAAAGTTTAATCAAGAGCATTCTATCGTTTACGACAGATGCGAAAAATGAAATATAATGTGATTTTGTCATAGGATGTTTAAAAGTCACATAATAATCGTTTTCCACAGCTTCAATGGTAACCTCATGGTTGGCATCAGCTTTTTTCGCCTTCAAAGGCTCAAGGACTCTTCCACAGCAAGAGACTTCAGAGTTGCCTGTACTGTTTAATATAGCATTGCAGTTAGGACATACATAAAACTTGATTTTCTTCATATTCCCACCATTTGTTTCATTGGTTTCAATATTTCCGGATAATATTGTGTCTATATTCACACCTAGTATTTTTGACAGGTCTTTTAGCAATGTTACATCAGGACATCCCATGCCACGTTCCCATTTTGAAATTGTTTTGTCACTGATGTTCATTGCATCTGCAACTTGTTTTTGAGTCATACCCTGTTCTTTGCGCAGTTTAAATATGAGCTTACCGATTTTATTACAATCCATTTCATTACCTCCGCATTATCATGATAAGTGATGTCTTAGCATCTTTCAATCAACGTTCCGTAGAGTTTTATGGTTTATTTTTTTAAAATGCTTAAAACCATTTCAAGGATAAAACCTCTGAAATCGTCTAAATCTAGATTAAAGTAACTGGTAAAACTCTCGCCAGATATGGATAACTGGTTAAAAAAAGAAGTAACCAAAAACATTAAGCTCAGTGACAGCATTTGGGTATCAAGATGCGTTGTGATACTGCCATCTTTTTTCCCAAGTTCTATAGACGCTTTAATTTTAGATAGAATCTGCTTGTTCAAATGCATGAGTTCATGATCAATATTATTGTCGCAGGTTATTTTTTCTTTGGTATTGCCCCATTTGCTAATCACACTAAACGTGACTGGATATTCTTTGTAATACATGTAAAAGAGAACAAACAAATGCATCATTTGATCATAACCGGTCTGGTCTGTGAAATTTTCTTCAGACATAAGGTCCAGTATTTTGTTTAAGCCCTTGGCAATGACTGACAAGTATAAGGATTCTTTTGTTGCGAAATATTGATAGATTGTTCGTTTGGTATATTGAGCCTCTTTAGCAATCTCGTCCATTGAAGCATCTTCATAGCCCTTTAGGCCAAAAACCCGCTCAGCGCTTGCCAATATGCATTCTTCTTTGTTCTTTTTTTCTTGTTGTCTTCTAGAGTTTGCTTTCATATATTTACCCTCGCTCTTAAGTAGGAGTCTATTTGGTATACTTGTTGGTATACCTGATTCGCTTTCTAGTCTACACCATATTATTTGAGTGTCAAGTATGACTTAAATTGTAAAAAGACAAAAAAAGATATATTATAGGGAACTTTAGTCCACGAATTATCGTCATAAAGAGCATTGATAGAAAATGGAGGCAAAATAAATGAAAAAAGCAATACTCGTGATAGCCATGTTATCATTATGTACACTAACGGTTTTATCATATGCAGATAACTCAAGTGAAGCTATGAATGTGACAACCAACACAGTAGCCGTGACGACAACTGAGAATGAACTTCCAAAGGAAGGCTTTGAAACCATTCGAGGATTTGTAGTAAGCTATGACAACCAAACTTTGACATTAACTGTAGATGGTAAAGCATATCCTGTTACAATTTTTGATAATAACAATCTGATTCAAGCGGACTATCCCTTTATTAAATCACGTGATTTTATTGAAGTAACTGCAGAATATGGCGAAGCAACTTACATCCTCACTGAAATTAACAAGTTCTCACCTATTATGGACAGTATTGGTCCAATGCCTGTGAAAAAAGAAGCCATTACACTCACATATGATGACGAAGAAATTATTTCAGATGTCAATGCACAGCTCGTAGATGGTAAAATGATGGTTCCCCTTCGTTCTGTTTTAGAAGCTATGGGCTATGAAGTGTCATGGGATGGTTCTACAAGAACTGTAGAGATGAAGAAAGGTGCTATTTGGACCTCAGTAAAAATTGATGAAAATGCATATTTTAAAAACAGAATGGCAGCAAGACCTTTATCAAAAGCGCCAATAATCATTGACGGTAGAACTTTAGTTCCAGCCGAATTTTTCGTGGAAGTTATTGGTAAAGCAATAAGCGTAGAAAATGGCAATATCACATTTACTGATATGGAACCCGTAACCCACAATGGCATTATTAAGGAAATCAACTATGATGAAACCGGCACGATGACCCTTGTACTCGTTGAGGACATAGGAGATGAAAGTATTGAAAGTCAAAAAATCATTCATACTTCAAAAGCATACACTTATATCCAAGATGAAATTGCAATAGGAGATGCTGTGATTGTTGTTTCCCCTATGATGATGACGGCGAGTATGCCCCCGCAAACGTCAGCTTACCTGGTATATAAGATTCAGTAATCGTATATGCCTTGTACAAATAATTTTAACTGACGCAGGTTGAGGTTAAATACTCTCCTTCGCAGCTTATGGCTCTAATTTATTTCAAATAATAAAACCCAACCACTTGAATTAAGATTTTTCAGTGGTTGGGTAATTTTTTTATAAAAAAAGAACACTTGAAAGTTTACAAGTGCTCTTAAGACATTGGAATAGCAAATGAAATGTTTAACCTTTTACACCACCAAGGGCAACACCTTCGATGATGTATTTAGAAAGTAAGAAATATGCAACAAAGAGTGGAAGAACTGTAAGTGCAAGGCCTAAATAAACTGCACCATATTCTGTTTTGTAAATATCACCTCTCAAAAGACTTACCATGATCGGCATGGTATATTTGTCATTGTCTGTGAGCAGTACAAGTGGTAAGAAGAGGTTATTCCAACTGGATACAAAAGTGAATATGGCTTGTGTTGCCATGGCAGGTTTCATGATTGGCAACACGATTTTATTAAAGGTATAGAATTCACTAGCACCATCAATTCTTGAAGCCTCAACCAATTCAATTGGCAATGAGGCCAACATGAACTGTCTCATAAAGAACACCGCGGCGGGTGTGGCAATCGTTGGAAGAATCAAGGCTAAGAAGTTGTTGGTCATCCCTATTTTGTACATAAACTGATAAAAACCGATAACCGACACCTGAGCAGGTATCATCATAACTGCCATAATAAAGGTGAAAAATGGTCCTCTCAGTTTCCAGTTATAAGCAACAATCGCATATGCCGTTAATGCTGAGAAGTAAATGGTGCATGCTGTTGAAGCTACTGAAACAATCATTGAGTTTGTAAGCCCTTTTAATGGATTAAAAGTTTTGCCCGTTAATATTTGAACATTTTCAAATAAGTGTGTTGAAGGTACAAGCGACAAGGCTTCTTGTTGGATTTGGAATGTGCTTCTTGTTGCATTTACAAACATGATCCAAAATGGCAATATACTTATAATTACGAGAAGTATGGATACCGAATATGCTAGGATTTTAAAGCGGAGTCCCCGGTTTTTCTTTTTAGTCTTCATCATTATTTAGCCCCCTGTTCCTTCGCAAGTTTTAATCTCTCTTTCTGCAATCTTTTTGCTTCTTTTTTGAATTTAATTTCATCTTTATCACGCATTATATAGAACAATATTGCCGAGAAGAATGCAATGATCGCAAACATAATCATACTGGCAGCAGCGGCTCTATTGTACAAGTAGCTACCGCTAAATGCTTGATTGTATATAAAAACGCTTGTTGTAAGTGTTGAATTATCAGGTCCGCCTTGCATAAATAGCTTTGGAATATCAAACATGTTAAGACCACCAATCATACTTGTAATAAGGACATAAAGTAAGATCGTCTTAAGGTTTGGCAAGGTAATGTAAAGAAATGTTTGAAGGCCAGTAGTACCATCCAGTTCAGCTGCTTCATAGATTTCAGGGTTAATGCCTAAAACACCGGAAGTCAGAATGAGCATGGTATATCCATACCACATCCAAAATTGAATAAAGGCTACAATTGCTCTGGCATTTGATTTACTTACCAAGAAGTTAATCGGTTCATCAATAATGCCAAAATGCATAAGTGCGCTGTTTACCGGGCCAACTGGATATCCAAACAAAGAATAGAACAGAATTGCGATACTCGCAGCAGTGATGATGTTTGGTAAATAGAATAATACCTTAAAAAACCCCTTACCCTTTAATGTATTACTTCTAGACGTAAACCATGCTGTTAAAATGAGTGCAATTGAAATCTGCGGTATAAAATTAAGAGTCCATATAATAAAAGTATTTTTTAACGCTTGTCTAAAAGAGCCATTATGAAGTACTGTTACGAAATTCTTAAATGGTTCATCTAAGAAGTGGAACGATGAAGCGCCAAGGCCTTTATAATCTGTAAATCCAATAATTGCAGTATAAATAATTGGATATAGCGAGAAGATTAGAAATATAATTATAAAAGGCAAGCTGAAAATATAACCGTATTTTGCGTAACTCACACTCTTCTGCTTTTTCATATTTAACTCACCCCCATAAAAATTAGATAATTATAATTGCATATTAAAAACTGAAATTGATTTGTATGTTACATATTTTGGGATAGGAAAGAAAGTTCTCTCCTATCCCAAATTTTGTTTATTTCATTTGTTTTTAGTTTTCAACCATGATGTCTAAGTTATCAGCAACGATTTGTTTGAAAGATTTTAAAGCATCTTCTCTGCTCTTCTCACCAGCAGTATATGCTCTAACTTGATCACGCCAGTAAGTGTTAATTGTTTCATCATATTGAGTTAAGTTCTTACCATTTGCAAATTGATTTGCAGGGATAAAGATATCGAACATATTTTGTCCGCCTAAGAACTCAAGTTCACCATTAGAGATTGACATTACTTTACCAGAAGCGACAGCATCTTTAGTGCCGCCTTCTCCATTAAGTGTACCGTTAGCCCACATATATTGCAAGCCTTGTTCACTTGTGTCAAGCGTGATCCATTTGATAATTTCGCCAACAGCTTCTTTGTTTTCAGATGATTTTGAACCAAGTACCCATGTACCACCCCAGAAGAATCCAACTGGAGGTTCAGCAACTGCCCAATCACCAAATGTGTCACCACTGTTACCAGCGATTACATAGTTGATCATCCAAGCAGGACCAAAGTAACCAAGAATTTTTTTAGAGCCTGCGTCTTTCATATCTGCAAACCATGCATCTTGCCAGTCTTGAGTATCGTTGTGGTAATCATTGTCTTTAAGTGACTTAGATAAATCTAGGAAGCTTTCTCTCTTAGGGTCGATTACTAATTTACCATCAACTACCCAAGGTTGATCTGAACTGTTTTCAACTGCATGCCAGATGTCACCATCGCCTGATACGATACCATAACCTTTAGCTTTTAAGTCAGCAGCAGCTTTGTAGAAATTATCCCAGCCTGGTCCGATGATTTTAGCAACTTCAGCAGGATCATCCGTTCCCCAAACATCTTTAGCAATTGATCTTCTGTAAATATAAGCGCCACCAGTAGCTTGGTAACCTAAACCTACAACTTCACCATCGCCATTTGTACCGATATCTACAGTGTATTTAGCGATATCAGCATCTTTGATTAGTTGTTCAACATCAGCAATACCTAAATCTTTGTATGATGCAGTGTATTGTGACGCATCACCTTGAGTGTACTTAAGTACAAATGCAGCTTCCGCTGTAAAAATGTCTGGTGCGTCAGCGCCGCCAGAAACTAAAGCTTGATCAAGTGCAGGTTGATATGCACCTTCAGTTGTTGCAATTATCGTTGTTTTGATTTCGTATTGAGCCGCAAATTCTGGATGCGTATCTACATACTTTTGAATCATTGATGGTACTTCTTCAGTGAATGACCATACGTTTAGCACTTTTTTCTCAGTAGTTGTTGAAGCCTCAGCAGCAGGTGCTTGATTTTCAGTTGTAGTGTTTTCAGCAGCAGGCGCTGGTTCTGGTGCTTTTGAACCACAAGCAGCTAAACTAAATACCATTAATACAACCAATAATAAACTTAATAGTTTTCTCATCGTATCCCCCTAAATTAATAAAGATTATTTATGTTGACTAATGTTATAAATTTTAATGACTTATTTTGGCTAGAATAGAGAAATTCAATAAGCAATAAAATTGAAAACATTAGTTTACACCGATTAATACAAAATTACGCTTTTAGAACATGAGATTGATTTACGATAATTAAAACAAAACTAAAACTCAATTGAATAGCTGACACATTTTACACCAGTCAATTGTTCGCTTAATGGATCAGGTTGGCTGACGCCAGCAAATAAGATAAACTTATTAGAGTCCTTATATTGCTTACCAGATTCATCAACAATTTCAAAGGCATCTTTAGAAATTAAAAACTCAACTTCTCTTGATTCCCCTTTTACTAGGTGAACTCTTTTCATAGCACAAAGCTTATGATTGCGCACTGCCCATTTTGATTCTAAATCCTTGATATAAAGCTGCACGACATCATCCGTATCAAAATCTCCTATATTTTCAACCTTAACTTTTGCCTTTAAAGTGGTCTTGTCAAATTCAAGAGAATGACACTTTATTTTAGAATAAGTTAATCCATATCCAAAAGGATAAAGAACGTTATTTTCTAAATGTCTATAGGTTCTGTTGACCATTGAGTAATCTTCGAAGTCCGGAAGTAATTCTGTGGATTCATAGAAAGTAACAGGTAATTTTCCGGATGGTGAAACTTTTCCAAATAATAGGTTTGCAAGTGCTCTACCCCCCATTTGACCAGGATACCATGCGTGAATGATGGCGTCTGATTGATCTGTATCAAGGTTAATTGCACTACCTGCCGCAACCACGATAATCGTTGGTTTATTAACTGCAAGTACCTTTTCAATTAATTCTCTTTGTGGCTTTGGTAAAAATAAATCTGTCTTATCACCCGCCGCAAAGGCATTTCCTGTGTCGCCCTCTTCACCTTCAATCGTTGCATCAAGTCCAACACAGAGGACTACAACGTCAGAATGTTCAGCAACTGTAATCGCTTCTGCATAGCCATCACCAGGCTCACCAAGTGGTTGAAGAGAATTTTTAAATAAATGACTTCCCTCAGCGTAATATACTCGCCCGTCAAAACTTTCTCTGATCCCCTGTAGGAATGTAATGTATTCATCGCTTGTACCATAGTAGTTGCCTCTTAAAGCGTCTAAACTTGAAGCATTTGGCCCTATGACACCGATTGAATTAATTTTAGATTTTGAAAGTGGCAATATGCCATTGTTCTTAAGAAGAACCATAGATTTCTCAGCACACTTTTGCGAAAACGCCTTATGAGTATCACAGCTGACAATACTGTATGGAATTGAATCATATTCACAGCCATTGTCAAACATACCGAGTTTCATTCTAGTGGTCATTAATTTTTCAGCTGATTCAGTTGCATATTCCTCAGAAACAAGTCCAGTATTAATGGCATTCATCAATGACAAATATTCGTCACCGCAGTTGCAATTACACCCCGATTTTAAAGCCAAGGCTGCAGATTCTTCTATTGTGCTCGTGATACAGTGATTAGAGTGAAAATCTTTAATTGCCCAGCAATCTGAAACGAAGTGTCCCTTGAAACCCCATTCTTTAAGCTTGCCGATTAAGAAATTACTTGCACATGCGGCTTCGCCATTAACGCGATTGTATGCCCCCATGACACTTTCAACATTACCTTCTTTGACCAATGCCTCAAATGCTGGAAGATAAGTTTCGTATAAATCTTTATCATTTACGATTGCATTAAACTCATGTCTTATACCTTCAGGACCACTGTGACATGCAAAGTGTTTTGCACATGCAGCTGTTCTTAAAACATCTTTGTCTCCTTGTAGGCCTTTCACAAAGGCAATTCCAAGTCTTGCTGTCAGATAAGGGTCTTCTCCGTAGGTTTCTTGTCCTCTACCCCATCTTGGATCTCTAAAAATATTTATATTTGGAGACCACATGGTTAATCCCTTGTAAATCCCCACATCTCCATGTTTCTTGTTTTGATTATACTTTGCTCTGGCTTCATTGGAGCAAATCTCCGCTACTTCTTGAAGCGTTTTTTCGTCGAACATTGCTGCAAGTGCAATTGCTTGTGGAAACATGGTAGCTGTTCCTGCTCTAGCAACACCGTGTAAGGATTCGTTCCACCAGTTATAGGCTGAAACGCCGAGGCGATCTATAGGTGCAGCTATGTAATTTAACTGGCTTACCTTTTCCTCAACACTCATTTTCGAAACAAGATCCTGAGCTCTTTCTTCGACACTTAAATTTTTATCTAAATATTTTGTCATTCTATACCCCTAATAATCATACTTGTAAATTGCCTGAAAATATTGAAATTTCAATTCGTTTCGCCAAGACCGAAACCGGTTACGTAAACGTCCAAAAAAAAACATTCGAAACTCACTAGAACGTTTCGTAAGTGAAGTGTGTGTTTTTCGAAATCGCTTTCGTTAATATGATTATACAATCTATTTTTTGGCAGGTCAATATAAAAAATCGAATCTTTATAAGTTAATTTCAGATTTTAGTACAAAAAAACTAGCTCTCAAAAGCGTTTTAAACTTAGGAAAAACTAGTTTTTATAAGGTCGTAAATATGATAAACAATTAAAAACTAAGTCTTTTTTAGTTTTCCCTTTAATGGTTTGCTTATATCTCTAGGTTTGGTACATGTACCACCCTTCACGAGTTCTATGCCTACTGTAGTTACGGTATGATTGTTGGTCTTTGACTCTACCATTTGGATGCATCTCAAGGATGCTTCATGACCAAGTCTTGATGTATTTTGTTTAACGGTAGTGAGAACTGGATAGACCATCTCCCCTATTTCAACACCGTCAAAGCCTGCTACAGAAATATCTTCTGGTACTTTTATACCATGTGCACGTAAGGTACTGATGCCCCAAATTGCTGAATAATCATCTGGAAAGATAATTGCCGTTGGCAGTTGATCACGTTTTAAAATCTCATGAACGGCATCAATATTTGCATTTTTCTCACTGTACTTTGACTTTAC
>NZ_JBVBZF010000078.1:0-13413 GCF_057447755.1 Fusibacter sp.
AGTATTATACCGGTACCCTTTATTCTGTTTGGGATAAGACCCATCTTTAACTGGCTAAAAAAGGCATCCTTTTTTCGAAAAATTACTGACCATATTGAGTATAAGACCCTGAACAGGAGTCACCGGATTCAAAAATATGGCGCTTGGGGATTATTCTTATTTGTTGCAATTCCACTACCAGGAACTGGGGTATGGACAGGCTCACTGGCTGCAGTACTTTTGGATATAAGGTTTAAATGGGCTTTTCCTGCGATTCTTATCGGAAACTTTGTCGCAGGAATTATCATATTTTCATTGAGTAACGGTGCTATGGCACTCTTTAAGTTTTAAATATAATAGAAACATCGCTTTTATGAAATAAAACCTTAACATCAGAGGGTTTTATTTTTTGTTATAATAACAATATAGTGTAAAGTGTAGACAAATGATAAAATTTGATGAGTTTATGATAAGAAATAAGATATGGAGGCAATTATGAAAAAAGCACTTAGTCTTGTATTAATATTAATGTTAATTGGCATTAGCAATTTTCAACCACTATCATTTGGTGAAAATGAATCCGCAGCAGACCTTTTGTTTAAATATGGCTTCATTGTAGGGGATAATGGCAACCTAATGGTAGATCAAGATTTAACCAGAGCACAAGCATGTGTTTTACTGTCAGAAATGTATGGACAAAAAAACGAAGCTTCAAAGTACATATACATTCAAAATTTTTCAGATGTGACTTCTAAAGACTGGTTTGCGCCTTATGTAACGTTTGCAAAAACAAACAAATGGGTAAGCGGTTATCCTGATGGTACCTTTAAACCTAATAACCCAGTATCTCGACAAGAGTGGAGTGCCATGTTAATGAACGCTCTAAAGTATTCATATACATGGGAAAACGTTATTTTAGATATGAATACAATTGGTATCGATTTTTCGGCTTCTAATGCTTCGGCAGTTAAAAGAGGAGAAGCTTTTGATGGCATGTGGAAAGCACTATTAACACCGCCTCAAGGAGAAGTGACAGCACTAGGCATTAAATTAAATAAATTACCAGAAACCATTTATGGTACTAAGGAGGATGAACCAACGACACCTGATACTACCAAGGGTGGTCTTGAAATCATTAGCTATAGAGCTGTTGGCCTAAATGAGCTTGAGTTTATCTTCAACAAACCTTTATTAAGTAATAATAACCTATTGATAACAAATTTCACAATGAAACAGGACACAAACTTCTTCTTAAGACCCATCAAAATAAATTTAACCGATGATCAAATGGGGTTAAGAGTGATTACAAATGTGCCAATCGTCCAAAATAAAGATATGGAGATTACCATAAAAAATATAGAAGCTGTTGATGGCAACAAGTTAGTTGAGAAAAAGTATACAGCTTTAAAATTTATGGATACCTTATTGCCTCAGATGAAATCAGCAGAAGTAATTGGTGATAATTATATTAAGGTGACATTCAACGAACCTGTTCAAAGTGATGAAGATATTGCGCCAATGATGGATGGTGATACGATTCCTGAACTAAGTATTTCTGATTTTATCATTAATGAAGGTAGAATAAATTTAAACAGCATTACTTTAACAGACAACAACAAAGTTGCAATTATTTTTACAAATACAAAGATTACAACAGATGTTGTTATAACGGCAAAAAATTCAATAAAAGACTTTGCTGGATTCAACCTCTATAGTACTCAAATTACTGCAAAATATGTAAAAGATACAATTGTTCCAAAAGTTGTTGGTTATAGGGTTGTAAATGCAAAGCAAATTGTGGTCATTTGGGATGAAAATATAAAGCCAATCAATCGATATACAAATCAGTATTACCATGATAGCCCGGTAAATACAATTGATCAAAACATTACTGATAGTAAAATTGATGGTAATGAGCTTATTCTAGACTTTTCAAATAAACCTTTGTTACCGGGATCTAACACAATCTATGTTCTAAATGGGTCTATAAGCGACTATTTTGGTAATCAGAATACCACGCAAACAATCATTGTCGAAATGGCGCCAGATAAAGTAAACCCAGTTGTTAGTGGAGAACCGGAGCTAAAGGATGAGAAGACTCTAGTAATTCATTTTTCTGAATCACTTAGAAATCAAGCGAATGAACTCTATGTTAAGTCTAATTATACGGTTAAGGACTCTGATAAAAAAAGTGTTGAAATCTCTCAAGCAATTTATGATTCTAAACAAAACACAATTATGCTATATTTTGCAGATAAGCTTTCAGGAATATATACTCTTAATTTAACCAATTTATATGACTTATCAGGAAATGCACTAGTGGATAATGGACATCAATTTACCGTTAAGGACATGACACTACCAAGCCCAGCAAATTGGTCGGCAAAGGTCTTCTTTACAACAAAAACGGAGCAAGATGTTATCGTATTTTATGACGAACCGATGAATACTTCTGGTAATTATTCAATCCTTGATAAGAATAATTATAAAATTAATGGGACGAGCTTAAGTCAGTTGCCATCCAATGCAGTCAATATTAACTTGATAGATGATCAAACTGTTCAGATAAGTGTTGCGACTTTAGGATATGGTGGTATTAATATTTCTGTTGATAGCACAAACACACCAGACTATTCTGACTTAATTATTGGAAGAGTGGCAGATGCCAATGGGAACATAACAGAAACAGATGAGAATCTCGTAGATTTACAAGAAAAGGCTAATATTAATGTAATTGGCTTCCGATATATTGGAAATGACCAATGTGAAATTTTATTATCTGAGAAGGTTAAAGACATTGACCCTGATGATTTTGAAATTTTTAGAAGTGGTATATACTTTACGATCAACGCCTATTATATAAAATACGATGATGATGGAAACAGTATCGTTACAGTGACGCTTAATCAGCCAATTAACACTTATCAAGGTTATTTTCTAAGAGCCGTGGGACAAAATACAAAAACCGATTTTGGAGAGACTCTTAATCCGTTATCTGGTTATATTCCTTTGACTGAATATATAGGTTCATCACTAGCAAAACTAAATGTAAATGGGAGTTATGTTGATAATGTTTATTATACAGTAGGGACTGGAGTTGTGACTTTGGAGTTCACAAATCCCATTAATTCAAACTCTATCTTTATGTTAAGTTTTGAAATACCAGGGATAAAAATTGATAGAATAAATGCTGCTGGATCATATGTACAAATCTTCGTTGCTCAAGAAGATCGTTCTAAGGTAAAACAGTATATGAATATTGTTCAGAAATATCCTATGAAAGATATTAATGATATTACCATTGAAGGTATCAATACGCGAATAGAATTTATACGATAATCCATTAAGACCACTGATAATGATATTGGTGGTCTTAATTATTAATAGTTTCTTAAAATACGGATAAGAAAAGGTTAATTAATCATAAAAGCTAGTGATAAATAAAATGAAAAGGTTATAATAGACTTATGATAATAAAATCTAGGAGGGCTGTGTAAAAATCATGAAAAAGATAATGAGTACACATAAATTACCTTTAATCATATTTCTGATTGGTGTTCTTTTTTCATCGAGTAGTCTGGCATATGCAGAAGAATCTGCAGTTAATATCACAAATGAAAAACCAATCGAAATTAACTTGGTAGACTTGAGAGAGGCATTTATTAATCAATCAAAAGATGTGAGAGACTTAAAAGATACAATAGATAGCATCGCCGATGCAATTGCCAACTTTGATACCAACTTTAGGTTTGTCGCTTTGGCAGGTGACCGATCATCTGGCATGAAGGATCAGAGAAAAGGCAGTTACTATGAATATGCTTACCCAAATTTTGTACAAATGGAAAATTTGAGAGCTCAACTTGAAAGTCTTGAAATTACAAAGGAAACGGTAGAAACAACTTTAAGTTTCGCCGCAGATCAACTTTTATCACAATATAGCCTTTTGAAAGAGCAAATCGCTATGTATGATCAAATGATCCTAAATACTGAAAAAACATATTCAGCGGTTCAGAAAAAATTTGAACTTGGGTCAATAAGTAAAGTAGATGCTGAAAATGCACGTATTGAACTTGAAAATCTAAAATATAACAGAGAAAAACTTGCTTATCAAGTTGAAAACTTGAAATACAATATCATGTCTTTAGCAGGCTTAGAGGTTGATAAAACATATGTATTTCAATCACCTATTTTCACGGATACAGAGTATGATAATGTAAACTTATCTAAGTATTATAATGCAGCCTCTGAAGTTAGTAAGCTCATTTATAATACGAATCGCCAGATGCAAGCTTTAGAAAATGAGAAGAAGTATACGACTGCATATCGATCATATATTTTGAAATCGGATTTGTTAGATTTTGATAGAAGATACGAAGAAGGCATTCAATCGCAGGAATCTGCTAAGATTGAAGTTTATAAATCCCTTAGAACTTATTTAAGTGAGTTTAACAGAATTTCAGATGAAATCGGTGTTGCAGAGACACAAATTAAATATGATACTAATTTTTTAGACAAGTTATCACAGATGGAAAAATTAGGACAAATTGTCGATACAGATCGTATAAGTTATGAAATCAAAGTATTTCAATCAGAACTCAGTAAAATGAGCTTAGAAAATGAGAAATTTCTGATAGGCCAGAAATTAGAGTTACTCATAAGCTACGGCATTAAGTTATAATTAGGAGGATTCCATGAAAAAGTTTAGTATTGTTATTTTAGCGTTTTTAATGCTGTTTCAAACACTTGTATTTGCAGATGATGAAAATACAACAGCGCCAATTGTGATTAAGTATGACGATGCATTAAATTTAATGCTTGAAAATAATAGAGAATTAGCGAGTATTAACAAGCAAATTGAAATTCAAAAAGAGATTATTGTTGAAGTTAAAAATGAGTCAAGTAGGTTAGACGGATTTATATATGATGATCCTGACAAATCAAATGATAGAGCAACAGCGGTTTATGTGGATCCGGTTATCGCTCAGAATAAATTGAATGCACTTTCTAGAAGCTATGATGATAAGGTGTTCGAACTTAAGCAAACATTAATTGATTATTATACTAACATCGTGACACAAGAAAATCAGATCAAATTATATGAAGATGTAAAAGCAATCTATCAAAAGGAATATGATCAAAAAGCTTTGGAGCTAAAATTAGGCAAGATTACTAACAATGATATATTATCATATCAAGTGAACTTGGATACAGCTCAAAAAGATCTAGACAATAGTTTGAGAGATCGTGAACTTACACAAATGGATTTCAATTATTTAATCAATAATTCACTTGAAATAAAATATTTACCCGATACTTCAAATTTAGAAAAAGTTCTTATTGGAAATTATATTGACTTAAACAATATAAAGCTAGAGACTATTATTGAGAAAAACATTGAAAATGATTCTACACTAGCATCTTACAAAGAGAATATAGAAAAATTTGAACAGCAAAAGCGTGTTGAACATATTTATTCTAGTAGCGTAAGCGCATATAAGAACTATGATCAAAATATAGAAGATAATAATTATGACACAGACAAACAAATTAAGGCCATTAAGTATCAAGTTTATATGGACTACAATACTTTAAAGAGTCTAGTTCTAGATATCAAAATTGCCCAAAATAATTTGACTTTGGCAAAATCGGCAGATGATGTTACTCAAGTTAAGGCTAAGTTGGGAATGGTAACACAGCTTGATGTATTTAAATCACAAAAGGATCTTGTTGCTGCAAAAAATAGTTTAACTGATGCTTTAAATGCATATTATAAAGCTTATCAAGCATTCTTGAGATATTACTAAAAGTAATATTAATTTGAAATGTAATTTCAAAATTTCATAAGTGTATCGTGAAAGTAATGGGGTATGAATTCTTTGAGTTCAAATCTCATTATTTTTTTGCCAATATATGGGCAATATCTTCAAAAAAATATGATAAACTTTAGTAAATGAAATTTAAAAGGAGATTATATGGCTTCAAAAACCTTAAAAGCAAAAAATAAGCATAATAGAGTAAAGGAAAACCACTATACTCAAGTAAGCGTCGGACTGGCGATATTTACAATAGCAATTATCCCTTTATTGGTAAGGGTAATAGAGGTTAATTACCCAATGAACCTATTTTCTTGGTATTCGAGTCAAACCAAGTTCTATGATGTTTTTTCAAAAATTAAGGCAAATGCCATTATTTTTGCAGGTTTGATTGGATTTGTTTTGATGGTCAAGAATGTAAAAAAAGACAGTGAGCATAATATCTTACATTCCAAACCCAATAAACTCATTTTCATTTATTCAATCCTTACGATACTTTCAGCCATATTTTCCGTATACAAGTTCAGTTCATTTAATGGGTATTTAGAAAGGTATGAGAGTGTTTTTGTTTTACTTTCATACTTACTCGTCTGCCTAGTATTTATATCAACTTCTTGGGAAGACAAGCACTTAAAACTTATAATAAATGCCTTTATGATCTCCAATATTTTTTTAAGTATAGTAGGGATTTTTCAGTATTTTGGCATTGATATCGTTTTTAATGAGGTGACAAAGCCCTTAATAACATCCAGTTCACTTAGAAATCTAACTTTTAATTTAGAAAAATCATTTGATTATAAAGCCATCTATCAAACTTTATATCACAGCAATTATGTGGGATTGTACATATCGATGAGCTTCCCTATTTTTATCACCCTATTTTTGAATGAAACAAGTAGGGTTAAAAAGGCTACATATTTTATAACGTCTATACTCATATTAATAAACTTATTGGGCTCTATTTCTAGGGGAGGCATGATTGGTGTTGCACTAGGAGTTCCATTTATACTATATTTAAACTTTAGGGCTCTGGTTAAAAACAAAAAAATTATAGGGGGCGTTTTAATTGTAATTGTGATTTTAGCAACGAGCTTTGAGCTCTATTCTAAGGGCATAATATCATCGAGATTTCATCAATTATTTTCTGAAAATGGAACGTCAAGTGATTTACAAGGGATAGAAATAAATGATAACAGTATAAGCTTCATGATAAAGGATCATATTTTCAGAACTGAAATTTTAAACCATACAAATTCAGGATGGAATATAATTTATTTTTTAGATGACGATGCAATTGCACCGGTGGGCATTAATGATAATGCTCATGCTTTTTTCTCAAATGAAGCTTTAGGTGGATTTGAAGTGTATTTGTATAAAAGTTCAGAAACCATGGACTATGTTGTGATGTTAAACAATGTACCATGGGTTTTTGGTTATGAGAATAATCAATTAAAGTATAAAAATGTATATGGCAAATATACAAATATTGATGAACCTGAAGTTTGGGGATTCTCGAATTCACAGAAGCTTGGATCTGCAAGGGGTTATATTTGGTCAAGATCAATTCCTTTAATAGTTAAAAGACCTATTCTAGGGTATGGACCAGAAACATTTCCCTTTGTTTTTCCACAGAATGACTATGTAGGTAAATACAATGCATATGGAACAACAAATATGCTTGTGGATAAACCCCACAATATGTATATACAAATTGCATTGTCTACAGGGGTGTTTTCACTTTTGACTTTTATGATTTTGAGCATTCAAAATATATACAAAGCATTTTCATTAATAAATCAGACTAAAGACAAGCTTGAGCCTTATTTGGAGTACAAGATGATGTTGATTAAAGGTTTTACTGTTGCGATTTTTTCATATCTAATCTCAGCATTGTTTACAGATTCAAATGTGAATGTTTCTATTGTATTCTGGACAATTCTAGGACTATCATACGCTTTACAAAATCAAGTTAGAAAAGCATATAAATTATAATAACCGCCATTTGGCGGTTTTTTTTGTTTTATAACAAAAACCACCCAATGATCGGGTGGTCTGGCTAAATTTTAAAATTATGATATAATCGTTAAGCTGTTTTTTTGATCTTTTTTTGCATAAATTTTTATGCCTATCATTGTCCAAACAACTGCATAAATCGAAAGTGCGGCAATTTGTGGTAAAACAGAGCCGAATGAGCGATTTTTTATCAAAACCTCTTGAAGGGGTTTGGCATAGTAAATAAGTGGCCAAAAAATCTGAACAATTACTTTTAGTAATGATGGCATTTGTTCAAGTGGCCATACACACCCGCTTGTGACAAACGTTGGCACTGATAACATAAAGGAAATTTGAGCATACTTTACACGGTCTCTTGTTAAGCCGGCAAGTGCAAGTGCAGGGCCAAGTAAAGAAAACATGAAAAGAAGGGTCATCAATAAGGCTATAAACAGATTACCAGTCATTGGGATTCTGAAGACCTTGTGAAGCAATAGGAGGCTCCCTATAAGTGCAGGTGTCATGCCGAGTATACATACAGAGATTGAGGCAAGAACGTTTATTAGGACATTACCCTCTAGGATGTAGTCTCTATCTCTATTCAAAAGGACACTCATGGCAGAGAGTAAAAGTTGTTGAATAAAGACTGCGAAAAAACAAATCATCAAATAATTCATATAAGCCATCTTGGGATCGAACAAAATGCGCTCGCCAACATTATAAACAAGGGCTAAGTGCTCTGCATCATCATTGGTCATGCCCTTAGCAGAGATCAATTTCATCTCTACGCCTGCGGAAATAGTCTGTATGATTGAAGTCGCTTGAGCATATGCATTGCCCGCAACCACGTTATTAGAACCATCAATCATTGCAACTACTTCTGCGGATTTAAACTGATTTACATTACTTTCAAAACGATCCGGTATCCAAATGCACATGGCAATTTTGCCTGAATCAATGAGTGTTTCCATTTCTGATCTGTTCTGGGGAAAGTTTGTCACTTCAAATCGATTGTTATTTTCAAAAAGATTGACCACATATGTGCTTAAATTTGATTGGTCTTCATCTAAAATAGCGATGGGAATGTCATTTACATAATCATTTGAATAAACGCCTCCAAAGAACATTGTTAGAAAAAGGGGACCTATAAAAAGAATGATTAGTAGCCCTTTATATTTAAATATAGACTTGAATTCCCTCTTGAAACTCTGTAGAAATGTCATTTGTGATCTCACTTTCCTTCTTATCTTCTTGTTCGACTGCCGCCATGCTTAAAATACTTTCAGTTACAATTACACCAATGATTGCAAAGGTAAGCAAAAAGATAAGATCTTTATGCATTTGGTGAAGTGGTGCCCCCTTTAAATAGATGTCTCTTAAATTGACGACATAGTGAATGAAGGGAATCATTTTAACAGCACCTTGATAACCGATAGGCATTGCATATAAGGGCCACGTTGTTCCGGCCATAATTGAATTTGGGATGAAGATGATACCACCGCCAATAAGAGCCACCATTCTGTTTTTAATTAAGGCTGATATTAAGACTGCAAAGCTCGAGACTGCAAGCGTATAGGCTAGAGATAAAGCAAATGCATCAAGAAGACTTCCAACAAATGTAACGTCAAAAATGAATTTTTGAATAAAAATGCAGATCATTATGGAAAAACATCCCATGATGCCATAGAAAGCCACTTTACCAAGGGCATAACCATGTCTTAGGCTTTTTTGCTTTTTAAAGATCTCATGATCTATAGATACAGTTGCCATAAGGACAATCGCGCTTTGTACAACACCTACCATGAACACGGGCGTTAAAAAATCTCGAAAGCTCTTTGTGGGATTGTAAATCATTCGGTTTGAAAATCTGAAAGCTTGAGTGATATTAAGGGCATCATCATAGGAGAGATTTAAACGCGATTGAAGATGCGTAATCGTTGCACCTGCTTTATAGGTTAGGAGAATTTCCATAGCCTTGGACTTTGCGACGCTGGTGATGGACATATGTGAGCCGTCATAGACCATGAGGATTGTTGGAGATTTTAATGTTTGAACGTCATTGTAGAATCCTCTTGGAATAACCATCGCAACTCTCACTTTTGAATCTGCCATTAAAGCGGCTAGTGCTTTCTCGCTGTGGGGATAGGCTACAATATCAAATGTTTTGTTATCACCAAACGCTTTAATTAATTGACGACTGAAATTACTATTATCATAATCAATAACGGCCATTGGGATGTCATCTATGATTTCAGATGAAAATGCATTTCCTAGTAAGACAACTGTTAAAATAGGAATGATAAAGAGTACAATCACAAACATCCGCTCTGATTTAAATCGCTTTAATTCCTCGGAGAAGCTTTGAATAGTCATTATTTCACATCCAATTGTTCTTGGGTTGAGGTTTCGTTTTCTGCTGAAACAGTTGCTGACCCTGACTCAGTCGTATCATTTTCAATAGAGTCATCTTCTGTTGAAACTGGGTTTGTTGTCGCAAGGTCAGGTATTTCAAGATTTACAGTAGCCGTCATTCCAGGTCTTAATAGTGCGGATTCGTTATTGAGTTCAATTTTTACCGCATATGAGACTAAATCAAGACTGCCATTTTGGCTTGTAACTTTTTTAACAGCAAAATCAGGCTGCTTATTTATGGTTGAAACGATGCCTTGGATAATTTGATCAGGATATGCAGGTAATGTAACTTCCACTTTTTGTCCTTCACTCACACCAGCAAGTTTAAGCTCATCTAAATCAACCGTAACCCAGCAGGTTTTAAGGTTACTAATCGTTCCAATTGAACTTCCGGTAGAGACGAGCTCGCCAACATCAGAGTTAATAGCAGTTACAGTGCCATCAATGGGAGATTTAACGACTGATTCAGATAGATAAACGTTGATTTCAAGGAGTCCGGCTTTTGCCTGTTCAAGTTTACCTTGCGCTGCAACTAGCCCTGCTTGGGCTTGATTTACCTGTGCCATAGCAATATTGACACCTTCAGAGGCTTGACTTAGAAGTGCATTGCTAGCGACTATACCGGCTTGAGCCATTGACAGTTGAGCCTGAGCAGCAGCTTTATCTTCTACTCGAGCGCCTTCTTTTGCCATGAGAAGGGTTTGTTCATAAATATCTCTTTGTGTTTTAATTTCGTCTAGTTTTTGCTGTGAAATAGCCCCGCCTTCAAATAGAATTAAGGCTCTTTGATAGGTGGTATCCATTAGGTTAAAGGCACTTTCAGCTTGAGCAATCTGTTGTAGTCTCGCACCATTAATAGCTTTGTCATTGGTTGCACTTGCCATATCTCTTTGGCTTATACTTGCCTCAACACCAGCCTTAGCTTGTTCAACGCGCTCTTTTGCAAGTTCATAATTAGCATTTGCCATTTCAACAACTGCTTTGGAAGCTTCAACACCAGCCTCAGCTTGGCTGATTTGAGCCAAGAGCTGGGCTTTTTTAGCTTCAAGCTCATCACTTGTGATCTCCACAATGGGATCGCCGGCCTTGATAGATTGTCCCTCGGTCACGAGAATTTTACCGATTCGTCCAGGAATCTTGGAATTTATGCTTACATCTTGAGCGTTTATTGTGCCTTGGAGTAAGTCTTGTGTTTTATTATCAGATGCTATGGCCATTGAACTAAAAACAGCTGCAATGAAAGCACTGCTTACAACCAAAACGATTGTTATTGCTTTAATATGTTGTTTAAGCCATGCTTTATAAGCATCTTTGCTTTTAAAAATAGTAAGTGATTTTATTTTTTTCATTTGAATCTCCTTTTTGCTTGAATCATTATTTTTCTAAGGAATTTAATAGAGCAGCATCATTATAATACTTAATTTTTGCCATAATATAGTTATATTTTATAGTGGCTACTTTTTCTTCCACTTCTGAAAGTTTCTCCTCTGAGGCGATGAGTTCAACGATTGTACCAGAACTAGATTCTAGATTCAAACTTTGTAATAGAGCGTTATCTGATCCGAATCCTTGGTCATATTTAAGCTTAGCAATCTCAACGACTTCTTTTGCATTTTTTATCAATTCTTCTGTATAAGCTAATGAATCTTTCATCGCCATTAAATTTTCATAGGACTGACAAATATCAGAAGCTGCATTAGACTGTGTAATGTGCAGTTCAAGTTCAGCATTTTCTAATTGTGCTCTAGCTTCTGCTTCCCCGTTAGCATCTCTAAAGTTACCCACTCTGTTATTTAATAGCTGGTAGTTGACCTTCATAATTTCTAATTTACCTAAACTCTTTTGCACATCGATTCGATTAATCATGCCGGATTTTAGGGCGTCTTCAAGTTGAACAATATCGTCAGTATTAATTTCTGGTTCTACTAGCATAAGGTTGCAATCTAAGTTGATGTTCATGTCATTTTTTAATTTGTAAAGTGCGTTCTTGTATTCTGACTGAGCTACCCTTGTAGCAACTTGAGTACTGTTATAATACATTTTGCTAAGTAACATATCCTGCTTGCTTTTCATACCATTTTGATAAGAGAGTGTGACGAGTTCATATTGTTTTTGGCCACGCTCTTCTGCTTTAAGTTTGAGTTCAAGGGTCCTTTGGGCTAAAAGCGCGTCATGATACTCTTTTTGAATGAGCATTGCAATTTGATTTTTATAAATTCTTTTTGCATACCTGGTTACATTAAGGTTAACACCTGCCATGGAGAGCATGAGTTCACCTGCTTCATCTGCATCAAAGACGACATTACTTGTATTTTGAAGTTTCATATCAATACTCTCAGAAACATTGGAGAGTACATTGTCGAATTCTTTCTTTTTTAACTTAAAGGTCTCAGATGCTGAAGCAAGCGCGGTTGCATTTGTATTGATTTGTGCTTGATTGCTATCCAGTTGGCTTTGAATGGTGGCAATTGTTGATACAGCAATGGCATCGGCAACTGCAGGATTAAGTGCTGGTACAGGTAAAGTGCCAAGTGCCGTTCTAATATGAGTCCCAGCTGGAATGACAATGGCGACACCGTTAGAATCAACTAAAGGCGTTACAGGGTCCAACATTAGAGGAATGGACGTTGGTGCAAACCCAGCATTAAGTGCCGCTTGTGCATCATTTAAATCTGCCTGTAGACTGTTTAGGCGATTGCTACTATCGTTCAGTACAGTTTCCGCATCTTCTATTTTCTTTTTTGCATCTTGGAGATCTTTATAATTTTCAACAGTAGAGTTTAATGCAACAGAAGCTAGATCAATTTTCTTCTCGAGTGTTTTTAGAGTTGTATTATGTTCTAATCCATATGCAACCGCTTCTTCACTTGTCAAAGTGATTTCAGAAATATTATCAGTGGGCTTCTCTTTCTCACTTATGATATTTTTATTATCTTCAATAATTTCCTTCGCGGTCATGGTGGGTAAATCATAAGGTGCATCCGGTACTGACTCAGCAAACCCAGGTAAACACGTGCTTAATAACACGGTTACTGCACTGCAGAGGGCTATCTTAGAAAATTTCATCTTAACATCTCCTCATCGAATTTATTCAAATTATTTATTAGCTCTTATCTATAATGCTTTAATTTACCTTCCTATTATGGAAACCAATTGTGGCATCAGTATGGTATGAATGTGAACAATTGTGAACATAAAAAAGCCACCTTTATGATAC
>NZ_JBVBZF010000079.1:0-13328 GCF_057447755.1 Fusibacter sp.
ATATTCATCCACAAAGAGAAATTCAAACTGTGACTGATAGGTCTCCGCTATAACGTCATCTTCTAAGATTTTAATGGCATAGTGCTCTAAATCATTAAAATCCAGAACATTTTTAGAGTTCTTTAAGGCCATAAAGACTTCATCAAACGCCACAACCAGTGCCTTTAGCGCATTAAGTGCCTTGCTGAGCTTCTCAATTTCTTGGGTATAGCGTTCAAGTGATTTTTCCTTAAAGGGTGCTGATAAAGACTCATAAATACTCTTTTTAAGAAGTTTATCTCTAATTTGTGTTTTAACGGTTTCAATCAAGGCTTCATCCATATTGGCTTTTTCATCCTTCTTGATGGCCTTTAAGCGTTCAAATGAAAAGCTAAGTATAGATTCTTCCACCGCTTTCACGTTTTCAGATAAAATCGCATCATCAATGCGTTTAAACTGATTGTAATCCGATAATAAGGTCTCTCGATAAGGTAATGGTCCACCCGGCAATTGGCAGATTTCAAGTCCTTCTTCAATTAACTCAAAGGCCCCTTCGATTTTCACCTTGGCTTGTGCTATAAATAATTTGTTCCAAACCTGTCTTAAGGGATGACTTTCATCTGTATAAGCAGTCACTTGATCTTCAAGCCATTTAAACGGATAGGGTTGACTCATGATAAAACGATAAATTTGTTTGACCATCTCTCTCAGTTTTTGGTCCTCACGATTGCCACTGTAAGCCTCAACTACATAAATAAAATCTTCTGAATTTGCCTCATAGGCATTCTCAAATGCCAAATCAATGGCTTCTTCAATGAGTATGGCGCGTTCGGTCTCGTTAATCATCCTAAAACTTGGATCAATATTTACCTTTTGAAAGTGACGTCTAATAATATCCATACAAAAAGCATGAAAAGTTTTTATACTTGCCCTATTCAACACTCTGAGCTGGTCAATTAGAAAGGCCTTAAGAGATTCGTCGCTTTCAGTTTCGATCGCCTTTGAGATAGCCCCTTCTATACGTTCTCTCATTTCACCTGCTGCGGCATTGGTATAGGTTACAACCAAAATGTTTTGGATGGGAACACGTTGGTTGATGACGATCTGTATGATGCGCTCCACTAAGACCGCTGTTTTGCCTGAGCCTGCCGCAGCCGATACGAGCATGTCAGCATTTCTTAAATAGATTGCAGCTTCCTGGTCTCTAGTCCAACTTGGCATCTGATTTCTCCTTTACTTTTTCGATGATGCGATCCTGATCCATTTTGGGTAAAACGCGATATGAATTGCCTTCAAACTTAGGATCAAATTGGCAAAATGATTGGTATTCACATGAGTTGCACGCAATTCTACCTTCTGTTTGACAAGGTAAAGGTCTGATATCGCCCTCCAGTAGACTTTGTCCAATTTCTTGAATTTTTTCCTGCACATGATCAATCATGTGATAAAAGGTATCAAGTGGCAACACTTTAGAATCCTTTGTGAAAGCACCGTCTTTTTTATAGCTCACTTTCATCACAACGGATTTATTGTCTTCCATCAATGTGCGATCCATTTTTTCAAGAATTATGGGTTCTTCAAGGGCAATCCCATCAAGTCTTAATTGACTTTCAATCTGAGATTCTATGAGTTCAGACAAGGTCTGAGCAGATTGAATCATCGGGTCGTCTATCTTGAAATAGAAAATACCACCTGGCTTTAAGTCCTCAGCCTTAAAATAGTCTGGGTTGTCCAAACAGGCTTTTAAATAAACCATCAATTGCATCTGTAGACCATGATATATGTCTGAAAGAGATAAAGTCGTGCTTCCCGACTTATAATCTATTATTTTGACATAAGAAGATTGATCTGTTTCTAACAAGTCGACGCGATCTATGACACCTCTTATTAGAAGTTTTTCACCATTGCCTAGTTCTATGATCATAGGTGGTGCGCCAAAGCCCTCATCTGAAAAGGCCATTTCAAAGGCTATGGGTACAAAATCACCCTGCTTAAGTTGCTTGGTCAATGTCCAGATGGCCCTTTTGGAAACACGTTTTAACTTTTGAATGAGATACTGATATTGAAACTTTGTTTTAAAAATATCTTGATCCACCATCTCATCGACGATCTTTTCAATCATTTGATCGCACGATTTTTGGTCCAAATCTTGCCACACTAAATTCTGATCGTATACAGCTCTACCAAATTGCTCTAATGCACTGTGAAAGAGCAGGCCGACATCTGGGAAAGTAATCTCATAATGCTTGATGGCAATTGGCTTGATGCCATAGGATACAAAGTGTTTAAAAGGACACCACATAAATTGCTCCAGTCTCGAAACACTGGTTTTCATGGGCAAATCATAAAGGGCGTCCACCACTTTACGATTGATTTTATCCACGTGATTTTCATAATTTAGACCTTCAAGCAAGCGTTGGGCTTTTTCAGGCTCATTTTCAACATACCATTTGAATGCGGTTTCCCAATCCGGATGAACTTCATGTCCATCGGCAGACTTACGCATCTCAACAGCAAGGTGTTTCAAGGTCCCTTCCGCTGTTGCAATATAGAAGGGTTTTTCTTCAATATTCATATAAACAGCATCATGAGTTGGTTTTAAACTTGGAAAAATTTTAAGGACCTTGGGAATGAGATAAGAAGGCCTCAGGGCATTGCCATCATTATTGGTCAAAGCATAGCTCAAATAAATGTAGTCACTAGGTCTCGTTAGAGCGTTGTAGATATTGTAGTTTTCCTTGTCTGAAAACATCTTGCTGTCCAACAACAAATCATATCCCTTGGATTTTAGAAGCTCTTTCTCTTGTTCGGCAATTAACTGCTGGTCTCCACCCATTTCAGGCAATATGCCATCATTTATGCCCAAAATAAACAAGGCTTTGATGGGATGCGCTTTAGATCGATCCAATGACCCAATGAGAACCTGATTTTCGTAAAGTGGAAGCAAGCCTATTTCAGCATGTTCAAAACCAGTTTCAAGCAAGTCTATCACATCTGTAAGCGTCATCAATTCTGTCCCCAAGAGTTCAACAGTTTGATCAAAGGTTTCAATGACGACATTCCATATTTGAGCAAATAATTGGGCATAGTCATAAGCCATGCTTTCTATGAACTGATTGACCTCTTGGTCCATTTTTAAGGCAACTTCATTTAGGACAAGAAACTCATATACTTGTGCCAATAGGTTTTTAACCTCAATCTCCTTAGACGAATGCACACCTAGAAGGGGATGTAACTTTTCTAGAAGTTTTTCTCGAATGGCATTGACCTTTTCTAAATCGTAGCACCTAGAGCCTTTAAAGTTTTTTGTGAAAGGGGCTATATACTGACGCCCACTAATACCAAACTCGATAATATAATTTTCAAACAAGCTAATCTCACTTACGCTAAAATCTAAAAGTCCAGTCTTCAGCATACTCATGACATATTCTCGCTTAAACCTACTCTGTATCGTTTTAAGGCTATTAATTACCAAATGAACCAAGGGATGAGAGAGAATATCCATTTTTTGATCCATAAAAAATGGAATTTTATATTCTGTAAAAACCTGTTTGATGATGAACTCATATCCAGACAAGGCGTTTGTTACCACAGCAATATCCTTCCAATCATAATTTTGATCTCTGACCAAATTGATAATCTCGATAACTGCGTGTTCGACTTCATCTGTGATACTATTTCCACTGTGTAGCTTAATCCTATTTTGATCAGCAAGGTGACGCGCATAGGGATAATTGAGTATGTTTTCACTTAAATGTGTAATTAATGGATTAATATTGTCATGGTTCATTAAATACTGAACAGACTCAACTTGATTTTGATTTGCGATTTCTAAAACCTGTCGATGTAAATTAGCTGTATGTGTAAAAACACGATTTTCGCCAAAGGGAATCGTTAGAGTGAGGTGTTTACTTAATCTCATAAGGTGGTCTAAAATCTGATACTCAACCTTTGAAAAACTATCAAAGCCATCTACCCATACTTGAGCGCCTCTGATTTTAACAGATTGCGCCATACGGTCCAAAGCAAATTCGATGACATCCACTGAGTCCATATAACGTTCAGTCTTAGCTGCTTCGTACGCCGCCATTAAAAGGGATAAATCTTTTAGTTTCATGCTCAAGAGTGAGGTTTCATCCAAATCTGAAACGGCCCTTTGAATGGTGTTGACATCAACTAAACTGTGCTTCATTTCATCCAAAAAATCGTTGAACTGATTTAAGAAACCTTTTTTTTGACTGGCAGCTTTGTAATAGTTTAAGTTCGCCCCAGTCTGCTTAAATACTTTTCTCAGCAACATGGCTCTACCAAGTGTTGTGATTTCTTGATAAGGTGGCATTTCCACTTCGTTTAACAATTTATATATGAGTCGCTTGAAGCTTAAGATTTCCACACCAAGCAAACCTTCTTTTTGTATGTGCTTTAGGAGTTCTTTTTCGGTCTCTAATGTAAATTGTTCCGGTACCAGCAAGATTATTTTGTCGGAACATCCAATTTCAATTGCTTTCTTTATTTCTTCATATACCCTATAGGTTTTACCACTTTTTGCTTTCCCCATTAGAATTCTCAACATGATATTATCCTCCTAGCTTTAATTATAATTTTATAAAATGAATAATACAATAACCCAGCGTGTCTAAATCAAGTTAATATGTTATAATAACCTAAAATACAGGGGGAAAATGATGCAAAAAACTTTGTATTCATCGACTGGCTTAAAAACCATTGCCATCCTTGCAATGGTCATTGATCATATTGGTGCTGAACTCTTTCAAGAACTAGATTTTCTACGTGTGATCGGGCGATTAACCCTTCCTATAATGGCTTTTTTTATCGCCATCGGTTACGAGAAAACATCAAACTTAAAAGGCTATATTGGCAGAATCCTCTTTTGGGCATTTGTCAGCATATTGCCATATGCATATTACTTTCAAAGTGGCTATCAGAATGTCCTCTTCACGTTGGCGACTGGTCTATGCCTCCTCTGGGCACTTGATCACCTTAAGTCCAAAGACATTAAATACATCTTATGCTTAATAACCTGTTTATTGGTCACTCTTCTTCAATTTGATGGGTTCTTCTTAGCCATTGGCATGATATTAATTTTTAGATATTATAGAAACTCGCCAAGAAGGCTCTATATTAGCTTTATTGGACTTTTAATGGTTTATCAAGTCCTACTGCTCTATCTTCAGCCTGACTGGTCTGATCCCCAATTATGGGTTCAGAACGCTTCAATATTGGCTTTGCCACTCTTAAACAAGTATAATGGCACCAGAGGCCGTTTCAAACTGGGCTTTTATGCCTTCTATCCTTTACATCTTACGATACTTTTAACCATAAAAACTTTATTCTTTTAATGGGAGGTCATATGAGAAATCCATCTCATCCATTCAATCTTTTGCTCATAATTGTTACAGGCGTTCTCCTGTCTTCTTTGACCTATTTGTATGTATTTGAAGCTTACGCTTTTAACGACGCTTTTTATATTAAACACTTTGAAGCACTTGGTGTCCAAGATATCGTGGGTATCTCCACCTCGGATTTAGAGCATGTTACCACGGAACTGGTACGCTATATTGATACCGGTCAAGGTGATCTGCACGTTACAGCCACAATTGACGGTCAAAGCACAGCTTATTTTAATCCCAAGGAACAGGCACACCTTAATGATATTAAAATTTTAGTTAGAGGTGCACGTGCCATTAGAAACAAAATTCTGGGACTTACCGGTTTTTTATTCGTGGTTTGCATTTTCATCAACCTATCAAGTCTTTATAAAATATCACGTATTTTTCTAGCAAGTGCAATTTCGAGTATTGGTACCCTCATCGTACTTGGAATGATGTATCTCATGGATTTTGACCTTGCCTTTCGGAAATTTCACGAGATGGTATTCTATAATGATTTATGGCTTCTAGATCCCGCTAAGGATAGACTGCTTCAAATGATGCCTCTTGAATTTTTTATGACCTTCACCTTGTATTGTCTTGGGAGCGTTTTTTTCATTCAGGCAATTTTCCTATTAATTTTTCTAATCTTTCGAGGGTCAAGTCAAAGACCCAAAAGAATGTTCCGATGATATTAGGAACAAACACCATTTAACGAAAAACCTTGTTTTACCCCATATAACCGTATTTCGCAAGTTGATAACCCTTGCTCCAAGCTGGTTGAAAACTAATGATCTAAAAATATAAGGAGCTGAACTATAAATATGCCAAGATATTGGCCTTGCTATAGTTCAGCTCTTTTTTACGATTGTTCTATTCATTTTATTTTAATTATTTTGCCTTAATTACTAAGCTTACTACTCAATGGATACTCTGAACGCAATCAGGTTTCCAGTACAAACTCATCCTTTTCAGATGTTTTTTTTCGCCTTTTGTCCATGTACATGTTTTGATCCACTTGGTGTATCAACTCTTTGTAAGTAATCGAGGCATGCTCTTTATAGTTGTAGATCCCTAAGGATATATGATAATAAATCATGGCATCACTTTTTTCATCATGGAACATGAAAACAAACGCTTCGAGCTTCTTTTGAAAAGCCTCTGCCTGTTCTTGATTATCAAACAAAACACAGAACTCATCGCCACCATATCTAAAAACTCTATTTTCTATTCCCAGCAAACTCTTTATGATGGCTACAAAATCGATAAGAAGTGCATCACCAATCACATGACCATAGGCGTCATTAACCAACTTAAAGTCATCTAAATCTATGAATACTATGGAAAAAGCCTTTTGCCTGTTCAGTTTCATTTCAATCACTTCATCAAAATAATTCCGGTTAAAGGCATTGGTCATTCGGTCCACACTAAGTCTATGATTAAGTTCTTTTGCAGTTAGATTTGTAAGCATAGAACCCTGAGTTTGCAGAACAAAGAAACAAGTTACCACAAGACCAAATAAGCCATATGCCTCAAAAGCAAAAATCAAGGCCGTCATGATCATAAGATAACTGAAGCTATAAGTTACAAAATTTCTTGCTATAATATTTTTAAAATGATTTCTGTTGCTGTGCAAAGAAATTACCGTATAAGTAAGTATAATATTCAATAGGTTATAGACAAATATCAATAATAATAGGTCCATAATAAAATCAAAATTCGCTTGAATTTTATACTGATTGATGAACTTTTCTGCCAGTGTCACTAGAATAATATATTGAGAGACATTAAATAGCCATTTCTCATCAAAAATTTGTTTTGAACCGCCCTCTCTTTTTAAGATGACGAATTTACCTGCAGTCTCAAAAACCAAAATACTGATATAACACATTAAAAGCGGTTTATAAAACAATAAGAATAATGTCAATGGTGCTGTTAAAGAATGCTTAATTGAACTTTGACTAAAGAGATAATTGGTTTCAGAAATTGTACTTACCAATAGTATCAATAGAAAAGTAACATCCAATAAGCCGCCATCCATTGGCAACATTAATGATTTCACAAAAAACAGGGCTGCTAGCGCGATAATAGATAACATAAAAGGTCGAAAGAATTTGTTCATCGAATCACCACCTCTCGTGGTTGTCCAGATACAACCTTCTATATTATATATTTTATTTGCTTATATTTCCATATATAAAAACTTTTTTTCGTGACTTTTGAACTATTTCTATCCCGATAATTCATTTTTAACCCAATCATTAGTCCTAGTCAACGAGGGGAAGTGGGTTCTTAATGTAATTTCGTTTGCCAAACTTCTCTTTGTCCTCTTTCAATATTTTATGTGTGTTTTCTCCTAAATTAGTCCAATATTCGGGATCTACGCCCTGTGAAAAGGGACAAGATGACAAACATACACCACAGTCAGTACCAATGGTTTTCCACATCTTCATACATTTTTCCTGATTGACTTTAAAACCATAGTAGCCTTGGGGCTGGTCCTGAGATGGCCCACTATCAATGGCTTTGCTCGGACAATTTGTCGCACATTTATTACATTGATCACAAAACGAAATCATATCCGTCTCCATGACTTCATCTGGTATAAGTGGCAAATCAGTGGTGACAACACCAATTCTAACGCGCATGCCATAATCAGGTGTTATGAGTAGCCCTGCCCGGCCAATCCTTCCAAGACCAGCATCTTGTGCTACAATTGGCGCACATACGAGATAATCCATATCCATATTATTTTTGGCTTCATAGCCTAAATTTGCAATAAAAATAGACAACCATGCCCCTAAGAAGCCTAAGTCAGAATAAGCTTTAACGACTTCCATCATCTCCTCAAGTTGTGGGGCTCTATTGATCATGTCACGGTCCATCTCCTTGATAAAAACAATCCCATATCGATAAGGCTCCCCCACTTCCTGACCATAATTTTCAATTGTACGACCTCTATGTGAATAGTAGTGATGTGGCTTCATAAGTGTAATTCGAACATCAGATGCCCCAAGATAAGTGACTAATTTTTTTATTCTCATACTCATCACTTCAGGGTCTACTTCAATCGGATCACACTTTGCATCTTGCTTAGAAATCGTTTTGATATGATTCAAAAGCTCAAAGCCACTATCAGCAAAGGGCGAAAAAATCGGATCGAAGGTGGGCGTGCCTGGCGCATTGATGCCTGGCATGGCGCGAATAAGATCATCAATGGCTTGTTTTTCAGGATATCTTGAATAATAATCCTGATACATTTGGTCATTTTTAATATAGCGAATTCTCGAAAGCATGGTATCTCTTTCATCTATTTTCTTCATAACTAGCCCCCCTAAAACATCGTGCTATCATCTGAAAGATATTGGTTTTTCTTTTGATATTATCATAACATGTCTATAACCAAAGAAAAAGAACACGAGATCATTTTCGTGTTCTTTAAATAGACTTGAATCTTTCAAGTGTAAATTATATTAAATCATAGCCACTTATTTAGGACTACCTTCAACGACTTCTCTTACCTTGAAGCCTCTGTCTTCTAGTTTTTTTGCAATCACATGAATGTCTTGACCGACAATTCTTACTGAAATTTCTTGAATGCCCATGACCTCAGTATCGAAAAGGGCTATGTTGGTGATATTGCCACCATTTTTTGAAATTATCTCTGCAATTTTTGCGAGCGTTCCCTTAAAGTCGTCCGTTAAGATCGATAACTTTGGATCTTTTAAGCCATATACTTTTGTGATGACGCCAAAGAGTGATTTCTGTGTTAAAATGCCCTGAAATTCTCCAGCTTCATTGTTCACAGGTAAAAACCTGACTTTCTTATTAAAAAAGATTTCTGCTGCCTCTTCCACCAAGAGGTCTTGTGTAACACATTCTACTCTATTGTGAATAAACTCTTTCACTGGTCTTTGTAAAAAAGCATTAAAATCAGTTTGATTTTCTTTAAAGTAGGTTTCATAAATAAATTGTTTTGAAAGAAATCCAATGAACTTGCGGTCTTCTGCAACGGGTAAAGATAAAAAACCATTTTCCTCAATGAGTTCAAGTGCCTTTTGAGCAGTGTCTTTAGTCGATAGCACAATCAATTTGTTGGCTGGTGTCATAATAGCTCTAATTCTCATAATGTGTCTCCTTTCAAAAGCGACAAGATTTTCTTCACTATATTTATGCCCAATACTTTGGGTAACTAACATTTATAACAATTATTTAATACTTGTTTCGAAAGAAGTTTATTTTGTTAGCACTCTTTATTATCGAGTGCTAATTTTTACTTGACATTTGATGGTCAAAAGCCTATCATATTTTTAGAAAGTCATCAATAAAATGAATCGTTTTAGAAAAGGAGTGATTTTATGTCAATGGAAAAAGGAAATTTATCCATTCATAGTGAAAATATTTTCCCAATTATTAAGAAGTGGCTTTATTCTGATCACGATATCTTTGTGCGTGAGCTCATATCAAACGCAAGTGATGCCATCACTAAGCTGAAGCAACTCTCAATGATGAATGAAGCTAAAATAGAAGAAAATCCAAAATTTAAAATTGATGTTATGCTTGATGAGGCATCTAAAACAATTACGATTTCCGACAATGGCATCGGTATGACGGATGAAGAAATAAAAAAATATATCAATCAAATTGCATTCTCAGGTGCAGAGGATTTCTTAAATCAATACAAAGACAAATCTGACAAGGAACAAATTATCGGACATTTCGGGCTCGGTTTCTACTCGGCTTTTATGGTAGCTGAATCAGTAGAAATTCATACACTTTCATATAAAAATGACGCAAAACCAGTATTATGGCGTTGTGAGGGTGGCACTGAATTTGAAATGCAAGACGGTACACGTCAAACAAGAGGAACAGAAATCATCCTTAATGTTGGCGATGACGGCAAAGAATTCTTAAATGAATTCACTTTAAGAGAAACCATACAAAAGTATTGTTCATTCATGCCTTATGAAATTTACTTCACAGTGGTTGGCAAAGCACCTGAAACCGATGAAGACGGTCATGTCGTCATCGAAGAACCAAAACCACTTAATACGGTACTTCCCCTATATGCAAAATCACCAAATGATTGTACTGATGAGGAATACAAAGAATTTTATAGAACAACTTTCAAGGACTTTAGAGAGCCACTTTTTTGGATTCATCTCAATATGGACTATCCATTCAACTTAAAGGGGATACTCTACTTCCCAAAATTCAACACTGAATTTGACAGCTTAGAGGGACAAATTAAACTTTATAACTCACAAGTATTTGTAGCAGACAATATTAAAGAAGTCATTCCTGAATTTCTATTGCTGCTCAAAGGGGTTATCGACTGTCCAGACTTGCCACTTAATGTTTCAAGAAGCTTCCTTCAAAATGATGGCTTTGTCAGAAAAATCTCCAACTACATCACAAAAAAAGTTGGGGATAAACTCAACGGCCTCTTTAAGACAGAACGTGAAACATTTGAAGGCTTTTGGGATGATATCAACCCTTTCATTAAGTTTGGTGGCCTAAAGGATGAAAAGTTTTTCGAAAGTATTCAAAAGATCTACTTATTTAGAACCATATATGATAAGCATGTGACATTGGACGAATACCTTGAAAACTCTGAAGACAAAAAAGTCTACTATGTTACTGATAAATTGCTCCAATCTCAATATATCAATCTGTTTAAAGCACATGATCTCAATGCAGTCGTGTTAGAACACAGCATTGATACAGCTTTCATTTCACATATGGAAGCTAAAAACGAAGGCGTTAGCTTTACGCGCGTTGATTCTGATTTAACAGATCACATGAAAGAAGCTGATGAGACAATTGATCAAAATCACCTCAATGCCTTACAAACAGATTTAACTGGCGCTTTTAAAGCTGCCGTCGGTATGGATAAAATAACCCTTAAAATCGAAAACATGAAGGATGCCTCAATATCAAGCATGATGACACTTTCTGAAGAAGCGAGAAGAATGCAAGATATGATGAAAATGTATAGCATGGGCGGTATGGATCCTAACATGTTCAAGCCTGAGACAACCTTGTTGCTCAATCACAAGCATCCCCTTGTAAAATACCTTATGACACATATAAACGAATATAAGGAAGTTGTTGAAAAAGAAGTTCCTGTAGAATCAAAATCTGAAGAGACCCCTAGCGAAGAGACAAAAACCATTACAGAAACACATTATCACGTGGATGAAATGGGGACACTCATCATGGAACAACTCTACGATTTAGCATTACTCGCACATTCACAACTTTCACCTGAAGCTATGACAAAGTTCATCAAGAGAAGCAACACACTTTTATCAAAGTTGATATAAGTCACACACACACAATATAAAAGCTGGTCCTTACAGACCAGCTTTTGTATTGTTAGGGATTGTTTTATATAAAATATTCATTTATAATGATTTTATCTCAATTAATAGGAGCATAATATGAACTATCTTTTTCAATTTTCAATCTTGCTTTTTTTCTGGCTCTTAGGAGAAGGTGTGAGCCTTATTCTAAGTCAATTTATCCTAATTCCCGGTTCTATAATGGGTATGATCTTGCTCTTTATAGCCTTGAACTTAGGCATCATAAAAGAAGACCAGATTAAAGATACCAGTGATTTTCTACTCAAAAATATTGCATTTTTTTTCCTACCAGCAAGTATAGGTGTCATGGCCTATTTTACTTCTGATCTAATATCACTCGTGTCAATTGCCGTTATTTCAACAATTATTACCATGACAGTCACCATGCTCATCACCCAGTTGCTGACGAAAGGAGAATCATAAATGTTTTTCGATTCACCCGCTTTCGGAATCTTAATCACAATCATCGCCTACCAGATTGGTCTACATATCAAACAAAAAACAAAATCTGATTTGGCAAATCCGCTTTTACTTGCAATGATCATCATTATAGGTTTTTTGATGTTGGCCCATATCCCCTATGAACAATATAAAATTGGCGGCGATTTCATACACTTTTTTCTAAGTCCTCTAACGGTTGCACTTGGGTTAATGCTCTATCGACAAAGGCATATCATAAAAAAATATTTTTTAAGTCTCATGATCAGTATTTCTACCGGGATTATCACCTCTTATTTTATCCTCAAGCAATTAGGGACTTGGTTTGGCTTGGCAGATGATATCCTTTACTCCACATATCCAAAATCCATTACCACACCCATGGCCATCAGCCTAAGTCAAATCATTGGCGGACATTCTTCCATTACTGTGATTATGGTTATGCTTACTGGCATCACAGGTGCCTTTATAGCACCCTATATTATTAAAGTGTTTCCCTTTCTAAATCCAATCGCCGTAGGCATTGGCATAGGCACCTCTGCACATGCTGTAGGTACATCGAAGGCCCTAGAAATTGGCGAGACCGAAGGTGCACTCAGCGGTACAGCAATCGGTCTCTGTGGTATTTTAACGGTTTTATTTGTCCCAATTCTAGTAAAATTGTTCTAATAATTTTTGAACGTCATCTGGCGTTCTTTTTTTATGCACCAGGGGTTCGTTGATATGACCCATTCTTTCAATGAAGGTCGGTTTCTCATTCTTATATAGTATTCCAATTGGAATACCTTCATCGCCAAACTCAAGTGCTTTTTCAAAGGCCTTAACACGATCAGATGGGTCGAAATCTGCCTCAAGTTTATAAACGCGTTCCTTGTACCACTTGAAGGTGTTGACGTCATTGAAGGAAATACAAGGCTGAAGAACATCGATTAGAGCATATCCCTTATGTTCCATGGCAGCTTTGATCATACCCTTTAGATGTTCCTGATCTCCAGAAAAGCTTCTCGCTACAAAACTGCAGTCCATACTAATCGCCAATGCCACTGGGTTCAGGGCATCAGGTCTCATGCCATCCACCTGGAGTCTCGTCTTCTGTCCAAAAGCAGTCGTCGGTGATCCCTGCCCCTTAGTCAATCCATAAATTTGATTGTCATGG
>NZ_JBVBZF010000080.1:0-13194 GCF_057447755.1 Fusibacter sp.
CCAAAGGTCTTCTTTTTTAATTATATACAACAAAATTTGAGCCGAAAGCTGTGATGAGAAATATTCAATCTCAAACAGCGTCAGCGAAAATTGGTTTGAGACATCGAAGGTGGCTCAAATGTTGTTTTAAGAGATTAAGATTCGGTGTGGGGGACTAAGGCCTTATACAAGGTCAAGAGAAGTTGGTAAAATGAGTATATTTGAAAAGAGGTAAAAATGAGTGGACAAAGTAGAGCCAATATCAAGATTGGTTCGAGAGTGCAAATAGTATTAAAGGCAGATCAAAGAACTGGTAAAGTCACAGAGGGCATTGTTAAGAGGATATTGACAAATAGTCCTAATCATCCTCATGGCATAAAGGTCATGTTAGAGGATGGACAAGTGGGTCGAGTTAAGTTGATTATAGAGTGATCTTATTAGGAATGTAAGTCACATAAGTTAAAAATATGGCAAGAACAAAAATCCTAAAATTAAAATCCTGAATTTAAAGGCTAAAATCAAGCGCTTAAACTAAAAGACTCGATACTGAGTCTTTTTTTATGGAGCAAATCATTGGGATTAGAGACGTGTTTTAGAAAATGAATGCATGGGATAGGGCTGTCAAATGGTAGTAAAATGAAATGTCGTGACTTCAAAGACACCTTCCATAACATTGTAAAATTAACGTGGAACTGATATCATATAGATTGAATTACCAATAGGGTAGTTATATATATAAATTGTATAGAAGTAGAGGTAATGGTAAAAACATGAATAAACTTGTGGTCGGAATTCTTGCACATGTAGATGCAGGTAAGACAACTTTATCAGAGGGCATGCTTTATTTAAGTGGTAAACTTCGCCGTTTAGGTCGGGTTGATAATAAGGATGCCTTTTTGGATACAAATGAAATAGAAAAGGCCAGAGGGATAACAATCTTTTCAAAGCAAGCTATTTTTAATATAGATGATACTGAAATTACACTTTTGGACACACCTGGACATGTTGATTTTTCAGCTGAAATGGAAAGAACACTTCAGGTCTTGGATTATGCAATCCTTGTTATTAGTGGTGCAGATGGTGTTCAAGGACATACGAAAACGCTCTGGAGATTACTAGAAATATATCAAATTCCAACCTTTATATTTGTGAATAAGATGGATCAGCCTGGTGTTGATCAAAGTACATTAAGTCAGTCCATAAAAGCAGAGTTGGGAGATGGCTGTATTGAATTTAAAGGTTTAGATTCAAATGATTTTTATGAACAAATTGCATTAAGCGATGAAGCCACTATGGAGGAATATCTTCAAAATGGGTGGGTTTCTAAGGCACAAATTCAAAAGCTGATCAAAAATCGTCTTGTATTTCCTCTTCATTATGGTTCAGCACTAAAGCTTGAAGGTGTAATGTCCTTTATGGAAACCCTAGATAACTTTACAGTCAAGCCGAATTATAAAGAGGATTTTGGCGCAAAAATCTTTAAAATTACGAGAGATGACCTTGGTAATCGATTGACCCATATGAAAATTACAGGTGGAAGTCTTAAGATAAAGGATGCACTTAAAAACAAAGACTGGGAAGAAAAGGTCAACCAGATTCGAATCTATTCAGGCTTAAAATATGAATCTACAGGTTTGGTTGAAGCAGGTACGATATGTGCAGTTACAGGCCTTAATCATACAAAACCCGGTGAGGGTTTGGGGAGTGAAGCCTCCTCAAATATGCCGATTTTAGAGCCAGTTTTATTATATAAGATTATACTACCAGAGGGCGTTGACGAAAGAGTCATTATGCCTAAATTTAGGATGCTCCAAGAAGAAGAACCCGAATTGCGTTTTGTTTGGGATGAGATTTTAAAGGAAATCAGTGTTCAAATTATGGGTGAGGTTCAACTCGAAATATTACAAACACTGGTTCAAAATAGATTTGATATTTCAATCAACTTTGGACAAGGTAGTATTGTTTATAAAGAAAAGGTCACTGGTCTTAGCGAAGGGGTTGGACATTTTGAGCCTTTACGCCATTATGCTGAAGTACATCTATTGCTTGAACCTGGTCAAGTCGGAAGCGGTATCGTGGTGTCATCAAACTGTAGTGAAGAGGTTTTAGATAAGAGCTACCAGAAGTTGGTGTTATCGCATTTACGTGAAAAAGACCACAAGGGGGTCTTAACGGGTTCACCGATCACAGACATGAAAATCACACTTGTATCGGGACGCGCACACAACAAGCACACAGAAGGTGGCGATTTTAGAGAGGCTACATTTAGGGCAGTGAGACAGGGCCTGATGGAAGCAGAGTCCGTTTTACTGGAGCCCTATTATAGCTTTAGACTTGAACTGCCTGAACATTTAGTTGGAAGGGCCATGACTGACATTGAGAGTATGTTTGGTCAGAGTGAAATATCACAGTCAAAAGAGGGCTGGGTTGTGCTTACAGGCAGAGCGCCCGTAGCAAGGATGAGAAATTACCAAAGGGATGTGGTTGCATACACTAAAGGACATGGTAGATTATTTTTGACCCTTAATGGTTATGATGTATGTCATAATTCGGAAGAAGTCATAGCACGTATAAATTATGATAGTGAGCGGGATTTCGAAAATCCAACAGGCTCAGTTTTCTGCACTCATGGGTCTGGGTATTATGTGCCCTGGGATCAAGTTAAAGAACACATGCACCTTGAGCCATATCTCAAGGTTCAAAAGAAATCCAGTGATCCAGTGATTTTGGAGCATTTACCTCAAAGTGAAGATATGTGGTTGAGTCTCGAAGAGATTGACCAAATTATTAATAGTACTTTTAATGCAAACTCATCTAGAAAAGGATCATGGAAGAAGACAAAACGCTCTCAGGATCGCATTTATGAAGGTGTTTCAACAAGCAGTGTTCGTTCACCCAAGCAGACATCTGAAGTCTATTTACTTGTAGACGCATATAACATCATCTTTGCATGGCCAGATTTAAATGAGCTTGCAAGGGATAATATGGATGCTGCAAGAATGAAGCTTTTAGATATTCTCAGTAATTACCAAGGTCTCAAAAAGTGTAAGGTTATTGTGGTCTTTGATGCTTATCGAGTTGAAGGTAGACGAGAAAGTGTTGAAAAATATCACAATATTGATGTGGTTTTTACGGGTGAGGCTCAAACAGCAGACCACTATATTGAAAAATTTGCACATCAAAACCAGAATAAATATCATATAACGGTTGCGACTTCAGATGGTTTACAACAAATGATCATAAGAGGTGCTGGCTGTGCACTCTTGTCTGCCAGGGAACTCATGGATGAAATAAGACAACTCAATATCAAACTGAACCATGACTATCTGGATGGAATGAAACACAACAAAACATCATTTGAAGATGTGCTGAGCATTGAAGATATAGAATTAATTCAAAGTAAAATCAAGGATTAGAGATTAAGTTCAAAAATGTTGCTAATATAGAGTTTTGTGGGGTATAAAAATCATATTATGAAGAAGTCTTTAGGAAGAATTAGCCATTTGCGCTAAGAAGATAGGAGGCAAATAATATGACATTTAAGAATATTACAATAGAGACAACTGTTAACAAACCGATTCAAACAGTCTGGCAGTATTGGAATGAACCTGACCATATTGTCAATTGGAACTATGCATCAGAAGATTGGCATACAACTAAAGCTTCTAATGATCTAAGGATTGGTGGGAAGTTTTCATCAAGGATGGAAGCCAAGGACGGAAGTATTGGCTTTGATTTCGAAGGCATCTATGATCAAATTGTTGAAAATAAGCTTATTTCATATAAGCTTGGTGATAACCGTTGCGTAAAAATCACTTTTGAAGATAATGGCAGCTCAACTAAAATTATCGAAACGTTTGATGCAGAAAGTGAAAACAGCCTAGAACTTCAAAGAAAAGGCTGGCAATCCATTTTAAATCACTTTAAAAAATATGTTGAGCAAGTATAGTCCACTTTTGATTTAGAAAATGATATGTCCCCCAAAAGTTAGACCTAGAAATTCTAACTTTTGGGGGTCTATTTTTTTGGTCAAAAAGGGGGGTAAAGAGATGTCAATCGAAAGAAATTTTAATGATTCGACTTGGCCGACCATGACCGGACTCACTTTTTTTACCAATAATACTCATATAGCCACTGGTTTCAAGCTTATCCAAGATGCGGTCGACACTTCGCTTGGAGATCTCTAGATAAGCTGCTAACTCGTTGGGTGTAAATATGTTCTTTTGCTGATCAATAAAGCACTGTATTTTAAAGATGGTATCTATACCGATTCCAGTGACTTCTGAAACCCTTAAAAAATTGTTGTCTATTTTTGTGGTATTCTTGTCTTTTGGTCTTATGGTGTTAAGAATTGGGCCAATATAATTTCCATCGTTTACTGCAAAGCATAGGTTTCCACCACCCTTTTGAGCTTTGATCATACCAAGATTTGCATTGTAGTTGGCTTCTCTGGCTGTGATGCCGTATCCAATACCTAAGCTGATGGTGCTCATAGTGGCACTTGAAACATCATCAAGCAATGCCATATGATGCAAGTTCTGGGTTTCGTTTTCTAGGATCGTCTTAGTACTAAAGAGCAGATAGCCTCTTTTTCCGATTTCTACCACTGTGGCTTGAATTCTTTGTGCAAAAAGATATATTTTTTCTGTGACTTTTATTTTTTCAGCCATCATTTGATAGTCGTTTTCAAGGAGAAGCGAATATTCGTTTGGTTGATCAATTTCAATAGCAATGGCAACGATTTGACTTGAAGCATTGACTCTGGATCTGATTTTAAGTTCTAACTTTTGCACGGCATTGTGAAGGTCATCTCGTGAGGGGAGTGAAAGGATACAAGGAACACCTTCACTACAGAGGCTTTCATAAATGCTCGTAATTTCAGTAATACAGACAGATACCTTATTTTTAGCATAATTATGACGATGAAATTTTATGATATCCTCAATAAAGTCAGGTTTATAAATATTGGGTTCCATGGAAAAAAAACGATATTGATCTCGTGTTAAACCAACTTCAGAAAAGGCTTTAAGAATCGACTTCTCACTGAAGCAATCGATACTGATATTAAGAGGATCATATTGTCCTTTTAGTGCAATGCCAAGTAAAAGACTTTGCAATTGGAAGTGGTTCTTGTCGATATAAACCCATGGGTTCTTAGAATGCATGGCATGATTAATAATGTCATAGGGGATTTTACCACTGAAGATCACTGCATCAAAGAATGACTCTTGCACCTGTAAGTACTCAATAATGCTAGGCACTTGTGTTGTTGTGGAAAACTCAATTTTAAAAGTCTTAAGCTCTTTGAAAAAATCATGTAAATACTGATCTATGAGATCCAGTCGGTCAAGTGGCCCTAGAATTGCAATTTTTAACATAAATCAACTCCAAAATTTGTCTTTAAAATAAGTATATCTAAAAAGTGATTAAAGTCAATAAAAGCAATTTTAAAGGAGAACTGGTATGATCACAAGGCACAAAGAGGGGCATAAAAGATTGAGAACCTGAGCTGATATGCTGAAAAAAGTCAATGGCTTTATTAAAGACAATTAAAGACAATATACAGTCATTGTCTTGTCAGATACAATAAAATCAAAGAATGAGGAGGTCAATGATATGAAAAAATATGTTGCAGAACCCTTTAAAATTAAAATGGTTGAACCCATTAAAATGACAACTAGAGCTGAAAGAGAAGAAAAATTGAAAAATGCCAACTACAATTTATTTGGTCTTGATTCAGATGACGTTTATATTGATTTTTTAACGGATAGTGGCACTGGCGCAATGAGTGATGCGCAGTGGGCTGGCATGATGTCTGGTGACGAGTCTTATGCAGGCGCGAGAGGCTACAAGAGATTAATGGCTACCGTAAAGGATATCTTTAACTATAAATATGCTCAGCCTGTACACCAGGGCAGAGCAGCTGAGCAGGTTTTATTTCCGAGCTTGCTTAAAAAAGGTCAAAAATGTATTTCAAATATGCATTTTGATACAACAAGAGGTCATGTTGGCCTATTGGGAGCAAGAGCAGTTGATTTAGTGGTTGCAGAAGCTAAGGATACTCAAACATACCTACCTTTTAAGGGCAATATGGACTTAGAGCGACTTGAGAAAGAAATCGTAAGCACTGGTGTTGAAAATGTGGGCCTAATTATTATGACCATTACCAACAACTCAGCTGGCGGTCAGCCGGTTTCAATGGAAAACCTTAGAGAAACACGTAAAATTGCAGATAAGTATGGCATCACGATGATCATTGATGCAGCAAGATATGCTGAAAATGCTTATTTCATAAGTCAACGTGAAGAAGGCTATGCAGATACGCCAATTATTGAAATCGTAAGGGAGATGTTCTCTTATGCAGATGCTTTTACGATGAGTGCTAAGAAGGATGCCATCGTTAACATGGGTGGTTTGATTGGTGTTAGAGATGATGAAGCACTCTTTACAAAAGTAAAAGGTTTGACAATTCCTTATGAGGGCTTTGTAACTTATGGTGGTCTAGCAGGAAGAGACCTTGAAGCCTTATCGATTGGTTTATATGAAGGTATTGAAAAAGATTTCTTAAGATACAGAATAGGTCAGGTGGAGTATCTTGGTGATAAATTAAAAGAGGCGGGAATTCCGTTCCAATATCCTGTGGGCGGCCATGCTGTGTTCTTAGATGCAAAAGCATTATTACCACACATCCCATACACTCAATTTCCAGGACATGCCCTTGCATGTGAGCTCTACTTAGAGGCGGGTATTAGATCATGTGACATAGGTTCATATCTACTCGACCTTGATCCTGAAACAGGAGAGCAATTAGAAGCTGAAATGGAATTTACAAGACTTGCAATTCCTAGACGTGTCTATACTCAATCTCACTTTGATGTGGTAGTGGAGGCCTTGAAAGAAATCAAGAAAAATGCCGATAAAATAAATGGTTATGAGATTACTTGGCAACCACCAGTCTTAAGACATTTCACCTCAAAACTCATACCAATCATTAGAAAATAAATTAGGCCTAACCTGGGAACAAAAAATCGTTTATTAAAGAGATTTGTGATATCAGAATGGTATTTCAATCATGATAGGGAACACCTCTATGCTTGTTCATTGACACGAGCAGAGAGGTGTTTTTTTGTATATCATTAGTTCTCATTCAGCTTTGAGTAAGTAACATCAATTTGCGAAAACACTTTGAGTCATAATGAGATGGCTTAAATGTTGTTTACTTAAACATTGTTACAAAATTGTTTTGTTTATAAGTTAGATTTGCTTTTAAAGCTTACACCATAGGGTATATAGTTTAATCGGAGTATATTTTAAATACAAAAACGATAAAATTGCAGTCTCAATACGATTTGCAGCGATATATCAAGTAAGAAGAGGAGAAAAATTATGTCAAAATTATTTTCAGAGTATGATTTAAAAAATATAAGGTTCAAGAATCGAATTGTAATGCCACCAATGTGTATGTATAGTGCCAATGATGATGGTTTGTCTAATAAGTGGCATCATATCCATTATGCGAGCAGAGCTGTGGGTGGTGCAGGACTCATTATTTTTGAAGCCACTGCTGTGGAAAGACGTGGTCGAATTTCAAATAGAGACCTGGGCATTTGGGATGATAGACATGTTGAAAATCTTAAGATGACTGTAGATGCATGTAAAATTCAAGGCGCAAAAGTTGGCATTCAATTAGGTCACGCTGGACGAAAATGTGAAGCGCCAGATGAAGCGATTATTGCGCCAAGTGCGATTCCCTTCAATGATAAATCTGTGACCCCAAAAGCAATGGATAGAGAAGACATTAATATGGTTATAGAAGCTTTCAAGCAGGGGGCTAGAAGAGCTCGAGAAGCAGGATTTGATGTGCTTGAAATTCACGGTGCACATGGTTATCTCATCAACGCGTTTTTATCACCGTTAACGAATAAGAGAACTGATGAATATGGTGGTAGTCCTGAAAATCGAGCAAGATTTTTAAGAGAAATTATTGAAGCAATAAGAAGTGTTTGGCCTCAGGAAAACGTCTTGATGCTTAGAGTTTCAGCAGAAGAATATCATGAAGTAGGCAATCATCCAGAGGATATCGCTGAAATGATAAACCTTGTCAAGGATGCAGGTATTGATTTGATTGATGTTAGTTCGGGTGGTGTGGTTGAAGCCAGACTAAATTTATATCCAGGATATCAGATTAAATTTGCAGAAATCATCAGAGAAAAAACAGGTCTACCAGTAGTTGGTGGGGGCCTCGTTACAAAGGCAGAAATGGCTGAGGAAATGCTCCAAAATAATCGAATTGATTTTGTTTTTCTTGGACGAGAATTACTGAGAAACCCTTATTGGCCTCTCCAATCAACCTTAACTCTAAAATCAGATATGGCTTGGCCAGAACAATATTTTAGAAGCAAGTAGTAAAGCATAGTTTCATCAATATAAAAACGAGCCCAAGGGCTCGTTTTTTAATAAAATTGATTTTAATTTTCTTGTAAGATCAAATCTCAAGTTTTACATAAATGGTTTTAAGCATTCAGGAATTTCACCTACTATGCTTAAACTAATTTCAAAGTGAACATTCAAACCTTCTGCGATGACTTTAATTTTATCCAGCCATTCACAAATTTCTTGAGGTGTTAGTATGAAAATATTTAAAATACCATCTAAGTACATGCTTTCGATATCGTAATTGGTACTCATTAAACCATGTAGAAAAGCAATAAACTCATCAGAAGAGTTGATTGGAAATTCTGAAATATTAATATATCTAATATCATGATGAATTTCTAGCATACTTTCGTCTGATTCACCTATAAAAATGACATTGCCTTTTGAAGTCTTAACAGCTGCATTCGCATGATCAATCATTTCTTTTGTTTTACCCATGCCTGGTTGTCCAATAATTAGTTTAATCATATAAGCCCCCTGTAAGTTCTGTATTTTAGGTTCATAATTAATTTTAGCATGATTTAAAAGCTTTCTCATTAAGATTATTTTATTTTTTTGAAATTATTATGTTTAAATCACAAAATTAGTAAAATGAAGTATGTTTCATTATTGTAAAAATACACGAAAAATATACGATACAGTGTTAAATTAAGGTGATATGTTATATAATGAGTAGAAAATAATTACCTGAAAGTAGTGCATAAATGTATTGAATAAGGGTGTCTCTAGGGTCACTTAAAGATAAAGTAACATTTAGGAGGAAATGGAATTGATCGATAAAAAAGCGATAGAGGAGCATATTCGCGGTATTTTAATTGCTTTAGGTGATGATCCTGATAGAGAGGGTCTAGTGGATACACCTACAAGAGTTGCAACCATGTATGCCGAGGTGTTCGAAGGTATGAATTATACCAATGCTGAAATTGCAGCTTTGCTTAATAAGACCTTTGAAGAAGATTTGGACATTCAGATGGACAGCAAGGATATGGTGGTCATGAAGGATATAGAAATATTCTCATTCTGTGAGCACCATTTGGCTTTGATGTACAACATGTATGTCACTGTGGCTTATATTCCGACGGATAAGATCATCGGATTAAGTAAAATCGCAAGAATTACGGATATGGTCTCAAAAAGATTACAATTGCAAGAGCGCATCGGAACAGATATAGCGGAGATTATGACCATGATCACAGGATCGGAAGATATTGCTGTGATTATTAAGGGCGAGCACAGCTGCATGACCAGTAGAGGGATTAAAAAGACCAATGCTAAAACTGTGACAACCACTTTCAAAGGGCGTTTTAAATCAGAAGACAGTTTATATTTAAAACTGATGGCAATATATCAAAGTTAGGGGTTTAAGATGTATTTAATGATTGATAACTATGATTCATTTGTGTATAATCTCGTCCATTATTTTGCTGAACTAGGCGTAGAGATGGAAGTACATCGAAATGATACCATTACCATTGAAATGATTGAAGCATTAAAGCCTGATGGCATCATTATTTCACCTGGACCGAAAGACCCTAGCCAAACAGGCATCTGTGAAAGCGTTATTGAACAATTTGCTGACCAAATTCCAATCCTGGGTGTTTGCCTAGGTCACCAAGCAATTGCACACGTTCATGGTGCTAGAGTTGTAAAGGGTGAAAGACCTATGCATGGCAAGCTTTCGATGATTACACATTCAAACAAGGGTGTCTTTAAAAATCTACCATCACCCATGCAGGTGACAAGGTACCATTCACTTGTAGTTGAAGAGGAAACACTTTCAGATTCGTTTTGGATAACAGCTAAAAGCGAAGATGGGAGCATTATGGGGATAAAGCATAAGACCTTGATGCTTGAAGGGGTTCAATTCCACCCAGAAGCTGTACTTACAGAACATGGTCATGCCTTGTTGGCAAACTATATTGCATGGTGCGAGGAGATCAAGGCATGAGTATAATCCTAAAATACAAAAAAATAAAGAACGCATGGAATGGATTTCAAATATATGAGCAAGTTGCCAAAGGTGAAGATCTGATTTTTCTAGATTCTTCAAAAGAAAATTCTCCTTTTAGCCAATACAGTATAATTGGTGTAAATCCATTTTTAGCTATAAAATATGAAAAGGGCAAGATTTATCTCAAGGATTTTACAGAAAAAGCCGCCGATTTTAAATGGCAGGTGGACAAGAGGGATATCTTTGAATTTTTAAATCAAACCGTTCAAAAATATAAAATTATAAATGACACATCTTATCCATTTGTTGGAGGTGCACTGGGTTACTTCAGCTATGATTTGGGGCAAGAGGTGGAGAATCTCATATTTAAGGCAGAGACATTGGTAGAAATACCCGATGTCTATTTTGTGTTTTATGACAATGCCGTCATACTTGACCATAAAACAAATGAATTAATCATAACGGGACTAAACCTGTTGAAGCCAGCTGATGTAAGTGTTTCTGAAATCATAGAGAAAATCAAATCCATTGATGATTTTGATCAAGATCCACCGAATACTCAAAAGAATATGCTGCAAAAATCGACTGAAGCTGTGGTTAATTCACCTAAACCAGTGTTTAAGTCACCTTTTTCATCACTCGAATATCAGTCAGCAGTTAACAAAATGAAAGATTATATCAGAGAAGGTCATATCTATATTGCAAACATGACACATACTTTTTCAAGTGAATTTAATCGACCGGGTATTGAGGTCTATGAGAAGCTTAGACAGATTAATCCTGCACCCTTTTCCGCATACATGCCCCTAGAGGGTTTTAGTATTTTATCATCCTCACCTGAGCGTTTTATTGAAATAAAATCCGGAAAAATCCAAACGAGACCTATTAAAGGAACAAGACCTCGTGGTAAAACACCTGAAGAAGATGAATTTAATAAAAATGAACTGATCATGAGCGAAAAAGACAAGTCTGAGCTCTTGATGATTGTGGATCTGGAACGAAACGATTTAAGCAAGGTCTGCATACCAGGTTCGGTGAAGGTGACGGAACTTTTTAAAATTGAAGCCTATGCAACTGTCTTTCACTTGGTTTCTACGATTGAAGGTCAACTTGAAAAGGGTAAAACGCCCGTTGACTGTATAAAGGCGACCTTCCCAGGGGGATCAATTACTGGTGCACCTAAAATAAGGGCTATGGAAATTATTGACGAACTTGAAAAGACGAAGCGAAACATATATACCGGTGCCATTGGCTATTTGGGCTTTGACGGCAATGCCGATTTTAACATCGTCATAAGAACGATACTCCTTAAAGATAATATGGCCCATATTGGTGTTGGTGGTGGTATCACTTGGGAGTCTGAAACTCTGGCGGAATATGATGAAACCATTGATAAGGCTGTGGCACTATTTAAGAGTTTAGGAGCGGATTATGTGTCTTAAAGAGATTGAACTTGATGAAATTCAATATCATAATGAACTGATACAGGTAGATGAGGGCTTCTTCTTTGGCATAGGATTTTTTGAAACGATATTGGTAAGGAATGAGGCTGTATTCTTAGAGGCTCATGTGGAAAGAATCAACAAGAGCCTCAGTGCCTTTGGTATCAAAAAAGCATTAACTTCTGAATGTGTAAGAGCCTTAATCTTTAAATATGATATTAAGGACTGCGCCTTAAAACTTGTGATTACAGAAAAAAATGTTCTTGCTTCAACAAGGCCTATTTCCTATACGAATGCCTTATATCAACATGGTTTTCATGTTCTAACAGGTGATTTCATAAGGGCATCAAAGATGAGTTTGATCAAGCACAAGTCACTAAACTATGGTGAATGCATTCTCGCGCATCGATTAGCAAACAAAAAAGGTTATCATGATTGTCTTTTTCAAAATGAGAACGGCAATCTCACAGAGAGTAGTATTGCCAATCTTTTCATCCTTGAGAAGGGGCTTTTAGTAACGCCACCAATATCAGAGGGGTTACTACCTGGTATTGTCAGAGCTGAGTTAATGAAGCTTTATCCTGTTATAGAATCGCCAATCACACTGGACCGTTTAATGACAAGTGAGGGTGCTTTTTTAACCAATAGTTTAATGGGCGTTATGAAAATTTCAAAAGTGAACAATGAGATCATGCCTGATTTGGCCTTTATATCTGAGATTAGAGACTGCTATGAAGATTATCTTGTAAATCAAAGTAAGAACAATAGGATTTGAAATTAGTATAAGCGTTTAATATATGAAAGTGAGAACCTTTTATGTCAACTCGATATCAACAAATCATCAAGCACAAACAATATCAAAGTCACCTTGAACAGATTAAGGCGTATGAAGTAGATCGTATTTTTTGTAAGCATGATTTGTCACATTTTGTGGATGTTGCAAGGATTGCCTATATTCTTTGCTTGGAAAATAAGATTGTACTTCAGGGTTTTGACTTAAAAGATATAATATATGCTGCAGCTATGTGCCATGATATTGGTCGCCATATAGAGTATATGAATGATATTTCACATGAAATCGCAAGTGCTCAACTCTGTGTTGATATTTTGCAAGATGTGGGTTATTCTAAGGGCGAAATTGACTTGATTGTTGATATTATATTAAGTCATAGAAGTAAAACCCTAAATGAACAAAAAAGCATTCAGGCTTTTTTTAACCAAGCAGACAAGCTATCAAGAGCTTGTTTTAATTGCCATGTATCAGGGGAATGCAATTGGGATATTAACAAGAAGAATATAGAGATCAAATACTAGATACTAAGTAATTTGAGAAAAAATTGGATGTCGGATAATCAGGTATCAAAAAAAAGACAATAATAAACACTC